>JAZOVZ010000090.1:0-77235 GCA_045658965.1 Eubacteriales bacterium | reverse complement strand
GAGAAGTTTCGATCGAGCCTTTTCAAAGGCTCGCGCGGGTCGAGGGCGCGTAGCCCTCGTCGCCTCCGCAGAGGCGAAATTCCTACTACGCCGTTTTTTTGGTTCTTTTTTTGCGGCTACTTGCTCAAAAAAAGAACGGAAACAACTTCCTTGCATAAAATTCTAACACAAAAGCCCTTGCCTTTCGGCAAGGGCTTTATCTTTTCAGCTGCGGGAGCAAGCCCCCGCCCTACAATTTGTGCATTACTCCGCCACGTCGTACGCAACAATGGCGTCAAACAGTGCGGCAGAACGGTTATAGATCTCGTCCTTGCTGCTCTGCCCTATTGCAAACTGGCGCAACAGGCACACTACGGTATCTGCGGGAAGCACCTGCACAGCCTCGTTATAGAGGTAGAAATCGGTGTCTCCCAGGCGCACGGTCTTTCCCTCCACCGCATAGCCCGCAAGCAGCTTTTCATATACGTAAGGGCTTGCAAAGCACAGCGAATACTCGCCCGTTTTGGAAACTGCGCTCTGCATGGAGGAATACTGCTCGGTATTCCAGTTCAGGGCAATCATGGGCTCCTTGACCGTTACCAGCTCCCCATCGACCTCTTTTTCCACCTCGGTATAGATCTCCTTCTCCGAGAAGATCTGATACTCCACAAGTCCTACCGACTTTTTGCCGTTGTTGTCATAGTCCTCGGGCAGCACGCTTTGCAACGCTCCCACAAATGCCGCGCGCTCGTCCGACTCCATACGTACGGTGCCACCGTACACAATGCTGACGTCGTACTTTTCCTTGCCGAACATCTGCATGGTGCAAACCAAGATCACACACACGAAAAAGGCGACCACGATCACCGTCCACTTGTTGTGATACCAGAAATTCTGCAGTTTGTTATACGCACGGTTATCGGTCACGATCTCCGTGCTGTCATATTTGTTTTGCTTTTCGTTCATCATAAGCTCCTTACAAGAAACGGATCTGCCGCTATGACAGATCCGTTTCGTAGTTTTTACTTGGTTCTCTCTACGTGCAGGACCTTGAAGTGCAGAGTGCCGTTGGGTGCCTGAACCTCAACGTTATCACCTGCGCGCTTGCCCATAAGTGCTCTGCCAATGGGAGACTGGTCGGAGATGCGATGATTGAGTGCGTCCGCCTCGTTGGAGCCGACGATCTCATAAGAGATCTCCTCGTCCCACTCCACGTCGTAAACCTTAGCGGTAGAACCCAGGCTGATCACGCCTGCATCCATGCTTGCCTCGTCGATGATCTCGGCGTTCTCCAGCAGAGATTCCAGCTCCTTGATGCGAGCCTCTACCTTAGCCTGCTCGTTTCTTGCCTCATCGTACTCGGAGTTCTCGGAAAGGTCGCCAAAGCCGCGTGCAACTGCGATTGCTTCCTTGATCTCTTCTCTGCGGGTGGTGCGAAGGTATTTCAGTTCCTTCTCCAGCTCGTTGTAGCCTTCCTGTGTATACAGGGTCTTTTCCTTTGCCATGTCGGTTTCTCCTTATATGCAATTATTTATTTCATTTGTTCCAATGCCGCCTGCAGCTGGGTGTCCAGCTCCTCGGGCAAGTCGTACATGGTGTACTGCTCCATTACCTCTGCGGGAAGCTTGACCTCCACGTGCGGCGCAATGCCGATGTCGTGGTAGCTCTCGCCGCATGCGGGAAAATACATTTGCGTTGTCAGCTTTAAGCCGCCCTCAATCCCGTAAAGTCTGTAGTAGGGACCCGTTCTGCTCAGGTCGTAGATCGACTGCATGCAGCCCTTGCCGTAGGTGGTCTCGCCTACGATAGTGCCCAGCTTATAATCACGCATGGTAGCGGTAAACAGCTCTGCTGCACTGGCGGTATTGCCGTTGGTCAGCACGCAGAAGGTCAGATCCTTATACTTGCCGATCTCATCCTCGGTCACGTCGCAAACGCTATAAGCGGGAGAGGTGTGTCTGACCGCCTTGACGTATTCCTTTTTTTCATTTCCGTGCTTATCCTTGGTGCTGACCAGCAGGTCACCCTCGGAAAGGAAATAGCTTTGGATCGCCTTGATGGATTCAAGGTCACCGCCGGGGTTGTTGCGCACATCGAAAACGAATTTGGTGCAGCCCTTGGCGATAAGACCGTCTACCGTAGCCTCAAACTGCTCGGGGGTAGGCAGATCAAACTGAATAATGGTCACGATGCCGACGTTAGGATCGCTCTCGCTGACCTTACCCGTTACGGAAACCGCTTCAAATGCGGCTCTTGTGATGGAAAACTCGATCTGCTCATAGCCGCTGCCCGAGGGACGCATGACAAGGAATTCCGCCTGCGTACCCGCAGCACCGCGCAGATGGTTGACCGCCATGGTATAGCCGCCGAGCGCATCGACCGATTGAAGTTCACCGTTATATTTCAGAGCCACGATCAGGTCGCCGGGCTTGAGCCCTGCAGCCTCTGCAGGCGAGCCGGGATACACCATGATCAGCTTGATCGCAGTCATACCCTCGTACGAGCCGTTGATCACGCTGACGCCGATGCCTTCCATTTTGCCTTGGCTTTCCTGCGTGAGCGCCTCAAATTCTTCTTTTGTATAATATTCAGCGTAAATATCGCCCGTCGCGGCAACGTATGCCTTGATCACGGCATCCATCATCGCCTCTTGATCCACGCCGTCATAGGCGTAGTCCTTGATCAGCTGATCGACAAGGCTGAGTGTACTGTCATTGATTACAAGCTCATCCGAGCTGTTCCCGCCAAGCAGACCGCTAAGTCCCTTGCCGTTCCAATAAGCCGTGCTGACGAGTGCGGTCAGCAGCATGGTGATGACCAGCGTCACGGACACCGCTGCGATCAGGCTTGTGACAAAGGCGCTGACCGAAACGGTCTTGACTTTTTTCTTAGGTCCTGCATACGCGTAATAACGTACACCGGGCGGAGTAAGCAGCTGCATGCCGTGCTCTGAAAGTGCGGCATTGATGCTTTGCTCAAGCTCTGCACAGGATACGTTGCGCGGCACGCAAAAGGTCACGGACGAACTAAGCAGATCGGTTTCGACCCTGCCGTCGCTGCCGTATGCGCGCAACGCCTCGGGCAAAAGATTCACAAGCAGCTCGCGCTGCTCTTCTCTCTCAAACCCTTGAACGGTATATACCAATTTCTTCATAATTTCGTTTCTCTCCGTTATTGCTTTGTTTTCAAACTATCTACAAATACCGCTATACGGTCAATTAAGCGAAACGCCGCACAGCAGCGTTTCGCTTAACTTCAATAGTCTATGTATTCGGTTGAATTGTAAATTAGTACTTAGCAGGCTTGGAGTTGAGGTACTTTTTGACCATCAGCGCAACCTTGAAGGTGATTGCGTGCTCAAACTCGCGCAGATCCAGTCCGGTCAGCTTTCTGATCTTTTCAAGTCTGTAAACCAGCGTATTTCTGTGTACGAACAGCTTTCTGGAGGTCTCGGAAACGTTGAGGTTATTCTCGAAGAAGCACTGAATGGTCATCAGCGTCTCGCGGTCCAGAGACTCGAGGCTGCCCTTCTTGAATACTTCCTGCAAGAACATCTCGCAAAGGGTGGTGGGCAGCTGATAGATCAGACGACCGATACCCAGGTTCTCATAGCTGATGATGTTCTTTTCGGTCTCGAATACCTTACCCACCTCAAGTGCGACCTGTGCTTCCTTATATGCTCTTGCCAGATCCTTGATATTCTCAACGGTGGTGGAGATACCGATAGCAACCTTGGTGTAGAACTCTGCGGACAGGGTGTCTGCGATGTTGGTCGCGATCTTTTCCACTTCCTTGGTCTCCATACCGGGCTTAACGTCCTTGACCAGCACGATGTCGTGCTCGCCGACAGAGATCACGTAGTCCTTGGACTTATCCGGGAACATGTTCTGCAGCATTTCAAAGGGCATCATATCGGTCTTGCCGTAGAACTTGATTAAGAAGACGATTCTGCTCTCCTCGGTGTTGAAGTGCAGCTCCTTGGACTTGATATAGATATCGCTGGGCAGGATATTGTCCAGGATGATATTCTTGATAAAGGAACCCTTGTCATACTTCTCATCGTACAGATTCTTGATATTGCCAAGAGAAATGGACAGCAGCTTGGACATCTTTTCAGCCATCTTGTCCTCACCCTCAACGAATACAACGTACTCTGCCTTGGTGCCGCCGCTGACGGGACGGTAGGTATAACCGGAGGAGGTCACCACGTCGGAGGTATAAGCAAGCTCATCGCGAACGCCCTGCTTGATCTCGCCGATCTTGACAAGCTCGGAGCAAGCAATAATGACGCCGTTTTCGTCAATGACACCGATCACGCGATCGATCGCATCCTTCATCTGGTGAATTACACTTTGGAACAGTCTGTTAGACATAAAATTTAACTCCTCTTTTTTGAATTTCTGGATGTTGTATATACTAACCTATATTATACACCCTTTTTTGTGATTTTTCAATAGTGTTTTGCATATTTTTATAAAAAATGAGTGATTTTTTGCGAGTTTTTTGCTCACACTGCTACACTCACATTTCAAACCGATAAACGAGACAGCCCAGCACGAAGGGCGCTGCGGTCTCGGTGCGCAGGATTCTTTTGCCAAGCCCGGTCATTTTCATACCCGCAGCTTCTGCGCGTGCGGCTTCCTCGGGAGAAAATCCGCCCTCGCTGCCGACGATGACTGCAATGCTCGGATGCGCGGGAAGATCGGGTGCGTTTTGCAAAATGCTCGCCAGCGTTTCGGTGCCCTTTCCCTCATAGCAGAACAGGCACAGATCGCACTTTTCTGCTAAAGCGAGCATTTGCTCAAAGGAAACTGTGGGCTTGACCGCAGGTACGCGTCCGCGTCCGCTTTGCTTGGCGGCTTCGGCTGCGATACGGCAGCGGCGCTTGGTTTTCTCCGCCTCACCGTCCGCTTTGGCTTTGGCAATGCAACGGCTGCTCCCAAACGGCACGATCTCATACACACCGCATTCCACGGCTTTTTGAATAATGGAATCAAACTTTTCTCCCTTGGGCAGAGCCTGAAACAAAACAGCGTCAAAGGGCGGCTCGGTTGCAGAGGGGGCGCTTGACACGATCTCGGCAAGCACGCGCTTATCCTGCTCAAACGAGATCAAGCGACATTCATATTCTATGGCGCACTCGTCGCAAACGGTGATAAATTCCCCCGCAGCCATACGCAGGGATCTTGCGATATGATGCGCGTCATCCCCCGTCAGGGTCACGACGTTATCCGAGATCTGCTCTGCGGACACAAAAAAACGGGGCATATATACACCTCCGACAAAAAAATGCACAAAATGACCTAACGCAAAACGGTCATTTTTCTTGTTATGCTCCTATTATAATACACAATTACCAAATTGTCAAGCCCTATTTTGACAATTTTCACAAGTTTTTTGACATTTTGCACGGATAACACCCAATATTCCCTGCCCAATCTTTCCGTCAAAGTCACAAATAGCACAAATAAAATAACAGAGCCAAGCATTTCCTGCTTGGCTCTGTGTGTTTTTTATGCCTTGATATAATGAATTGCCGTCACGACGCCGTCGCGGATGCCGAACATCAGCTTGGCATTTCCGTCGGTATACACAAGGCTGCCGTCGGCAGTTTCGGTATAGCCGTCACCGTATGCGGAGACGACCGCGCTCTTGGCGTCGCCGATCTTGATGCCCTGCGGGGTTGCAACGCTGTCATCGGTCAGCACGATCTTGACAATGACGTCAACACCGCCCTGCATGACCGTATCGTAGCGGAAGCCGGGATACACGAAGATCTTGTCGGGACCCTCACCGCCGCAGCTGTCCTCTTCAATATAATCGGTATACGTGCCCAGTGCGGCTGCAACGGTATTGCCGTCGTCACCGATGCGGACGGCATTGCCGTTATGGGAGAAGCTATATTCCCCACCCTTATTCTGATCGCAAGCTGCAAAGCAGCAGGTCAGCAGCAAAATTGCCGCAAAAATCAAGCTAAGTCTTTTCATTGGGCATTTTCTCCTTGTTTTTCATTATGGTAATTGTGTATTCTCTGCTCCCAGAGTGCGTCAAGCTCCGCGTCACCGCGTCTGTCGGCCACGCCGTGATTGGTCTGCAAAAGCTCGCCAACCGCCAAGGTCCACTTCTCTGCTCCGTACACGTTGAGGTGTAAGCCCGCGTCGTAGGTGTCGGTATTCCAATCAAGACCGAGCTCCTCGTCCATACCGATAAAATTATAATAGGTAAGATTGTTGGTCTGCGCATACTTCACGATCTGCGCATCCCACTCGTCATACCAATAATACTTGACCGAATTGGTGGGTGCTTTGATCAGCACCAGCTCCGCACCGTGCTGCGCGCACAGCTCCTTCATTTTATCAAGATATTCCATGGCGGTCGCGGGCAGCGTGGTATCGATCAGCATATCCGGTTTTCTTGTGTCGGTTGGATCAACCGGCACGATATCGGTCTGCATCAGATAGCCTTGATGGGTAATGTCCTCATGCTTGGAAAAGGTATGCGCCAGATCTGCAGCACTCAGATCACTCCAGCGATCGTGATAGCGCAGAATGGGCATAAAGTACGACAAAAACGATTCTTCCTCGGTCATGGATGCCTTGATCGCGTGCAGCTTGGAGGCTGACCACCGCATATCCTCTAAGGTCATGCGGCTGATCGACTCCTTGGGTGTCTCTCCGTATTTGAGCGCGAGCACGTTGAACACGACCACCTTGACGTCGGGATCTTTTGCAAGGGTTTCTTCCAGTACGTAGTAGGATTGCCACACGGTCTGCTGCGACGAGCCGCGCACGTAAGAGGTAATGCCGTACTGCTCGTACAGCACCGCGGGCACGATGCCCTCGTAGATCTCGCAGTCGCCCACAAAGATGACGTCATGCTTGTCTTGCGCGGCATAGTAGCCGCACAGCAGATGCCCCTCACGGTTATCGTAGCGCGACGGGATCAGCACAGCTTGCGCAAGCATCAGCGCGGCAAGCAGTAAAACGATGCTCAGGATAGCGGGTATAATTCTCTTTTTCATATCTCCGCCCTCCTTTAGTTGAACGTGCCGCCATAGATAAAGGCGGACGCATCATAGCCAAGTCCGTAGGTGCCGAACACCAGCACCAAAAATACGACAGCGGCAAAGGCAAGACTGCCCAGCCACGGCTTTTCCCAAAGCTTTTCGCGCAAGGGTCTGTCCTTACCCAGTTGGCTGACGCCCCACATGGCAAGAATGCCTACACCAATGACGCAGAACGAGGACGCGGACACGCCCAGCGAGGTAAGTCCCCCGTCAAACAGTCTGCCCCAGTTGAATTCGGTGAACACCGAGAAAAACTTTGCAAAGGTCAGCGGGACGTTCATATAGCAATCCAGCACGCGGATGAGCGCCATGAGGCAAAACGTGCGCACGATCATAAAGGTCTGATAGGGTGCGCTTGCGTGCAATTTCGGGAACTTGGTGCGGAATTTTGCATACAGCGGCTCAAGCTCCTGCGATACCAGCAGTACCAGACAGTTAAGCATTGCCCAGACCACGAAGTTCCATGCAATACCGTGCCAAAGACCGGTAAACAGCCAGGTGACGATGGTGGTAATATATACGGGCAAACGCTTGCCGATTGCCGTGCCAAGGTGCGCGCGACTCCACTTGGAGAGCTTTTGCATGCTCTTGGTCACGGACAAGGGATAAAAGATGTAATTTGTAAACCACGCGCCCATGGTGATGTGCCAGCGGCGCCAGTATTCCGCGGTGGATTTGGACGAGAACGGACGATTAAAGTTCTCGGGCAGCTTGATGCCCAGCATCTCTGCAGCGCCCAACACAATGTCGATACCGCCCGTAAAGTCACCGTAAATACGGATGGAATAAAATAAGCAAAGCAGGATAAAGAACACGCCGCCCTTTTGCTGCGCCACGATTGCACCCACGGCAGGGGCAATGGCATCCGCTACGACAAGCTTTTTGAAAAAGCCCCACGCAATACGGATCGCACCGCAGTAGAGATTCTTACCGGCAAAGGCATGGGGAGTAAAATACTGCTCGCCCACGTCGCTGTATTTACTGATAGGGCCCATGACAAGCTGCGGGAAAAAGCCGACAAACAGCGCGTGCTTGGCAAAGTTGCGTTGCACGGGAGCTTTTTCGCGGTAGACGTCCAGCATGTAGCCGATGGCGATAAAGGTATAGTAGGAAATACCCATGATCTCCAGGGCGTACTTGCCAAGGTGCAAGCCGCTTGCATCGACCTTGAAGCCGAAATAGCCCGATACAAACTTGGCGTATATCAGCGCGACAGCCAATACGGCAATGCCTACGCAGACGATTACCAGATTTCCCTTTTTGCTCTTGTTTTTATAAGCCTTTCTCTGCTCCTTGGGAAGTTCCTTATTGGCATCCAGCCAAGCCGTACACGCTCGCTGACGCTTGCCCATGACGGCAACCGTGAGGTACGACACCGCAATGACCGCCAAAAGAAAGATGCAGCAAGTCACGCCCGCGAAGGCGTAGAATACCACGCTACCGCACAGCAATACCACCCATTGCGCCCGCTTTGGCACAAGGTAATAAAGCGCGGTCAGCAAGCCAAGGAAGCACAGAAATTCAAATGACGCAAAATTCATGCCTTACACCGTGTCAAGGCGTTCGATCAGCTCCCAGAGAGCCTTGGCGGAATTGAAATTCTCGGGCAGGATCTCCTCTGCGGGGATGGATACGTCAAAAGCGTCGTTGATATCGGTGATCAGCGTTACGATGTCAAGAGAATCGAGAATGCCGTCGTCCACAAGACCGTCATAGGTCTCGAAATCAACGTCGGGGTGCAGGTTCTGCATAATTTCAATGAGTTGTTCCATGGTATATCTCCTGTGTGATTATTTGTCATTTTCGGTTGCCTGCTCCAAAAGCAGACGGCGGTTGAGCTTGCCGTTATCGGTCAGCGGCATGGTTTCAAGCTTATGTGCGGCTGCGGGCAGCATATAGCGCGGCAGTAACAGTCGCAGCTCCTTGGAAAGTGCCAAGGGCTCGATATCACCGACGTAGTACATCACGATCTTTTTGTGCTCTGCCGGGTACACGCAGCACACGCGGTGCACGCCCTGCACGGTGGCGGCTGCTGCCTCGATCTCGCCCAGCTCAATGCGATGACCCATGTGCTTGATCTGCGAATCCTTGCGCGAGACAAACACCAGCTCACCGTGATCGTTGTACTTGCCCAGGTCGCCCGTGCGGTACACGATCTCGGGATATGCCGATTGCAAGGGGTTCTGCACAAACGCCTCTGCTGTCTTTTCGGGGTTATTGTAGTAGCCCAGTGTGACGCAGGTGCCCGAGATATAGATCTCGCCCACCTCACCGACCTCGGCTCTCTTGCCCTGCTCGTTGATCAAAAGGATGCGCGTGTTATCAAACGGTCTGCCCACGGGGATAGGCTCGTCCGCCTCCAGCGCACGGTCTGCTGCCCAATAGCAGGACATACCGGTTGCCTCGGTAGGGCCGTAGAGATTGAAAAATCTTGCATGCGGCAAGGCATTCCGCCACATCTCATACTGATTTTTGGGAAATACCTCGCTGCCAAAGCACACGGTTTTCAGATATTTGGGCGGATTTTTTTCTAAAACACCAAGCGAGGATATCATGGTCAGCGCACTCACCACCCAGCACACGGTATTGATCTTGTGCTCGTTGAGGTAGTCGCACAGCTTGACCGGGAACATAAACAGCTGCTTGGGAATGAGATATGCAGTAGCGCCATACTTGATGGTGGGCATGATCTCTTTAAGCGGTGCATCAAAATACAGCGGGGTCTGGTTACCGAACACCGTGTTCTCATCAAAGCCCACGGCACGGCACAGCGTTTCGGTATAATCGATGACCGAACGGTGGCATGCCGCAACGCCCTTGGGAACGCCTGTCGAGCCGGAGGTAAACACCACGTAGGCGGGATCGGTATCAATATGCGCCCTGCGCACCGCCTCCAGCAGCGCGTCCCTTGCGGGAAAGGAGCAAATATCGTCGTAAAGTACCACGGGCAGCCCCAGCGTATGCGCCAGCGCCATATTCTTTTTATCGCAGATGATCATGTGGGGCTGCACGGTATCCATAATCATTTGCAGCCTCTTGGGAGGCATGGATGCATCGGGAGCTACGTAAAAGCCGCCTGCATACAGCACACCGAAAAATGCCGCCAGCTGCGCGGGATGCTTGTCCATGAGCACCGCAATGCATCCGCGTCCGTGCCCACGGTCAAGCAGATACGTACCGATGCTCTTGGCACTTGCCGACAGCTCGGCAAAGGTCATGTCATAAGTACCGTCCGAAAAGGCAATCTTATCGGGCAGGCGCACAACGGTTTGCTCTAAATATTCCAGTATATTACTCTGCATAAAATCCTCTCATTTCAGATAGGGGTTGAGCTCGGGAATCTCGGTGATGATGCGCGTGTCGGTCGCGGGATACTTGGATTTATCGTAAATGCGGAAGTAGTCCCCTGCGCGCCATGCATCGTAGGCATCGACCTGCGCATCGGTCAGAAGGCAGCCGCTGACGTTATAATCGGCGGTCAGACGGGTGGAGTCGTAATGATACCACACGGGCTGTTCGGTCGAACCGATATTGACAAGGCTCCAGAAGTGCGTGTTGTCGGTATAGCCCGGCAGACGCTGAATGTCAAGATTCTCAATGCCCAGACGCTCAAAGAACGCCTTGGACGCGGCAAAATAGCTGTAGCAATCGCCCGTGCCCGAGGAAAACAGCGCCGTATACGCGGCATATTTCCAGTCGCCCTTGGTCGAGGTGTTGACGTAGGCGATATTGCCCTGCACGTACGTATAGACCGCACGGCATTGCGCAGCCTTATCCATATCGGGCGTGATGATACGCGCGATGACCTTGTCGATCTCGGCATACAGCATCTCGTCGGTGACGTTCATGGTGACGACAAGCACGGTCGCCTGCGCCTGCGTCTGATTGCCGGAGGCATCGGTGGCGGTATAGTAAACGGTGTAACTGCCCTCCTCGTTGACGTTGACGCGGGAGGAATCCACCGTCAGCTTGACCTCGCCCGCGCAATTATCGGACAGCGTGACGTAGTTGCGCCACACGATGCCCTCACCCACGCGGCACTCGATATTCTGCGCCTCAATCGTGGGAGGTACGTCGTCCTTGCAGGGGGTCAGGATCACGTCGTAAACGGGAGACTTGTTGCCGCTTGCATCGGTGTACTGCACCTTGACCCCGTAGTCGGTATACGAGGTGAAATTGGGCAGGTCGCCCACGTATTCGCCCGTATAATCGTCCACCTCGGTGGTGGATGCCACGAAATATTTGGGGTCGGGCAGCTCGGTGCCCACAGCCCAGTATACCTGCTTAGTCTGCATCGCGGGTGCGGTGGTATCCTTGACCTTGAGCTTGACCTTGACGGTCTTGTCGCCGCTGATGACCGAGAAGGTGTGCGTGCCCGCGTGATTGATGCAATCGGGGTCAAAATCCGCGCCGAACGTAGCGGTCGCGTCGCCTGTCAGATCGGCGGGCGTGATGCTCTGCCCTGCCTCGATGGTCATGTTTTTGGCGCAGCCCGTAAGCAGCAAAAGCGCAGACAAAAGCAGCGCGATCATGAGTAAAAGCGAAATATATTTACAACCAAAACGGCTCATTTCAATGTCCTTTCGGGCGCACCGTGGACGCACGCCCCCATAATAATGATAATCTATTATATTATAACATTATCATGTTGCCATGTCAACAGGAGAAACAGGATTTTTTGAAAAATGAGCGGCGAAAAAACACGCAAAAAATCGGTGGAAACGGATGACAGATGGGCAGTCAGGAGCGCACATTGCACGTATGCGTTATAGCCTGTCATTGGGCGCATTCTTGCACTCGCAGCAAACCACCCAAAACAAAAAATCCCCTCGGCGGGCACACCCGCCGAGAGGAATTTTTGACAAAAATCATTTTCAATTGGAGATATGCGAAATCGGTGTGCCGATTGGGGGGCGTTAAGGTCTGATGACCTCTACTTTATCCTCTGACGTATCGCTGAAATAGAAATTCACCTTGATTCCGCCTTCAAGGATATAATGCTCTACGAAGTGATACTCCTCTCCCTCGTGCATTTCATTATTACTTTCAAGCACCTTATAGTACTCGTCGTTGATAACCAGCCACCAACCGGAAGTATCGTCTTGATCGTTGTAGCCGCACACCTCGAATACCATGTATTCAGATTTGATCGCCATAGTGCCGCAGCTTACACCACCGCTGTACTTATCGCTCCAAGGGTGAAATCCGATATGATCGTTACACAGCTTGGCAAAGCCCTTCATCAGCAGATCGTGAGAGGTAAAAGAGGCTTCTGCTTCTTCGCGCGCTTTTGCTTTTCTCTCAAGGAAATCCTGATAATACGAAAGCTGCTCTTGGTCAAACTCAGCAAGCACCTCTTCGGTAGGCTTTACTTGGCTGTTACCATAATCATACGCATAAGGATTCACCCAAATCTCCTCGGCTTCTCTTGCGAGATCGGAGATATCGTATCCATCCTCTTCGCTGGGATAAAGCGCTGTATTGATCCATTCCTCTTTAGGCAAGGTACTGCGAACAGCCTTAATCGTTTCATGATAATCAAAGAATGCGTCGCGCTTTTCCGTGTCGATCATACCGTTTTCATCCACGAAGGATTCGGCATACAGATTGATCGGCTTGCGAACGGTATATTGCGCTGCCTGCTCTTCAAATATCTCAAAGTTAGAGAGCGCACGGTCAAAGGGGATCTTGGTCATCAAACGCAGGTCGTGTGCAAACATATAGCGGAACGCAGCTACGTATATACTGCCTGCCGCAATGACTTCGCCGTCCGGATCGTACACGGTATAGTCGATAAAAGTGTCGCGGTTACAACCGGTATTGTTATAAAGTCCCATTTGGGCTGCATAAAACCACAAAAAGCTTTCGTCGCCCTTGATAGTCAGCTCATTGTCGCCAAAATGCGAGCAGTAGCTGATGCCCCATCTGCCTCCGTTATCATCTACGTATTGATAAACGTTTTCTCCATACTCCCTTACGCGTTTCACTTCACCGACCACTCCGTAGTCACAGCTGATCTTGACAGTGTTTTGCGCACCGCAATTCAGCGTAATGATCGGAATGGGTGCAGTGAAATAATCCTCGGTTTCTGTAAAGGTTGCATTGTTGTCCTTACCCGGCAAATTGATGATTCCATCGTCAGACACCGTATATCCCGAATACGAAAGAGTGCCAAGGCTGAGCAGCTGTGCGACACCCGGGAACTTTGCGGTATTCTCGGGGGGGAGCACGGCGGTATCGGTAGTGTTCTCCGTGCCGGGCACCACGGTTTCGGTACCGGGGATAATGCCGGGCTCTGTGCCGGGGGTATTGCCCTCCAGCATCATGGGAAGCACGACCAAGGCGGACGCTAACGTGGTAACCAACAATGCAGCTGCCAGCACAAGGGCGATGCGCGCTTTGCCGCTCAACATTTTGCGTCTGCGGGGGTGCATGCAGGACACGATCTGATCTTCATCCAGGCGTCCGATCGCATCGATCAGCTTATCTGTTCTCTTGTTCATAAAATCTCCTCCTTATGAGTTGGTTATAACCGGATATTGCTTTGCTCAAACGCCTTGCGCAGCCGCTTACGCATGCGCACCAGCCGCATAACTACGGTTGATTCGCGTATGCAAAGGCGGGCTGCAATATGCTCGTTTGACATGAAGCGGAAATACCGCATCAAAAACATGTCGCGGTCATCCGGCTTTTGCTTGTCCAGAAATTGACGGATGATGCACAAGATCTCCTCAGAATCGCTTTCTTTCTCGGAAAACGTATCGGGCAAGCATTCCTCCAGCTCCTCTAAGGAACTGCAATATTCACTTCCCGCTCGCTTCTCTGCTTGATTATAGCGCACGCGGTCGATGGCGCGTCTGCGGACAATGCCGCCCACGAATGCCGAAAGCTGCTTAGGACACGCTGGGGGAACGGTGTTCCAAAGCTCCAATACGGCATCGTTGACGCATTCTTCCGCGTCCTGCTCGCATCCTGTGATCTGCCGCGCGATGCTTGTCATGAGTGCACCGTATTTGGTCATGACCGCCCGCAGGGCAAATTCGTCACGACGGCAGAGCAGCTCGACAATTTCGCTGTCATCGGGAATGCGATCCCACGTTTTTTGATCAAGGGTCATTCCTTTTCTCCTTTCCAAGACTTCCCGATCCGCATGCATGCAAATCGGGTGTGCACATGTGCTTCACCCATAAGTACGAAATAAAATGCGTTTGACAACAGGTTTTTGAAAAAAGTGTAAAATCATTTAGGTGAAAGTTTATACTCGCATTACTTATCCGACTCCCACCACCGCTGCGCGGTCCCCCTCCCTCAAAGAGGGAGGCTATAAGAAAACCCTTGCAACGCAAGGGTTTTCTATCACACTTATTATTTCTTTCCGATCACCTTGCGCAGGTACTGTCCCGTATACGACTGCTCGCACGCGGCGACCTGCTCGGGTGTGCCCTTGGCAACAAGCGTGCCGCCGCCGTCGCCGCCCTCGGGACCAAGGTCAATGATATAGTCGGCGCACTTGATGACGTCCATGTTGTGCTCAATGACAAGCACGGTGTTGCCGCCGTCCACAAGACGCTGCAGCACGCCCAGCAGCTGCGCTACGTCCGCGGTATGCAAGCCCGTGGTGGGCTCGTCCAGCACGTATATCGTCTTGCCCGTATCGCGCTTGGCAAGCTCTGTTGCCAGCTTGACGCGCTGTGCCTCACCGCCCGACAGCGTGGTCGAGGACTGACCGATCTTGATATAGCCAAGTCCGACATCCTGCAGCGTTTTGAGCTTGCGCAAAATACGCGGCATGCCGTCAAAGAAGGTCACACCCTCCTCAACCGTCATTTCCAGCACGTCGTTGATGTTCTTGCCCTTATACTTGACCTCCAAGGTGTCGCGGTTATATCTTTTGCCCTTACATACGTCGCAAGTCACGTACACGTCGGGCAAAAAGTGCATCTCAATGCAGCGCACGCCGTCGCCCTCGCACGCCTCGCAGCGTCCGCCCTTGACGTTAAAGGAAAATCTGCCCGGTCCGTAGCCCTTTGCCTTGGCATCCTTGGTCTGCGCGAACAGATCGCGGATGTCGGCAAACAGCCCCGTATAGGTCGCGGGGTTGGAGCGCGGCGTTCTGCCTATGGGGCTTTGGTCAATGCAAATGATCTTATCCAAGTGCTCGTCACCCGTCAGCTGCTCGTGCTTACCCGGGTACGTGATGGCGTTGTTAAGTCTGTCCGCCAGCACGGGGTGAATGATACCGTTGACCAGCGAGGATTTGCCCGAGCCCGACACGCCCGTGACGCACACAAAGCAGCCCAGCGGAATTTCCACGTCCAGCTTCTTGAGGTTATGCTCCTCTGCACCGTATACGCGCAGGAAATTGCCGTTGCCCGCTCTGCGCTCTGCGGGCACGGGGATGCAGAGTCTGCCCGAGAGATAGCCGCCCGTGAGCGAATTTTCGTTCTTTGCAACCTCGTCAGGTGTGCCTGCCGCCACGATCTGACCGCCGTGCACGCCCGCACCGGGGCCTACGTCAATGATATAGTCGGATTCCTGCATGGTCTCCTCGTCGTGCTCGACCACGATGACCGTATTGCCAAGGTCGCGCAGGGTCTTGAGCGTGGCGATCAGCTTGGAATTATCACGCGAATGCAAGCCGATGCTGGGCTCATCCAGAATATACAGCACACCGGTCAGCGCAGAGCCGATCTGCGTGGCAAGGCGGATGCGCTGTGCTTCACCGCCCGAAAGCGTGCCTGCCTTGCGTCCCAGCGTCAGATATCCAAGTCCTACGCTGACAAGGAAGCCAAGGCGCGCGCGGATCTCCTTTAAGATCTCACGCGAAATGACCGCCTCACCGCCGCTAAACTGCAGCGCCTCGACAAAAGCAAGTGCGCTTTCGACCGACATGGCACAAAAATCATGAATATTCAAACCGCCTACCGTGACGCCCAGCACCACGGGAGAAAGACGCTTGCCGCCGCAGGTGGGACAATCTGCCTCCTGCACGAACTGCGTGTAATACTCCTTGCCGAACATGCCGCCGTTCTTCATGCGGCTTTCCACCATATCAAGAATACCGTGGAAGGTCAGCGTCTGCTCGTGATCCACACCGCCGAAATGGCGCTTGATGCGGTAGACGCGATCGCCCGTGCCGTACAGCAGCGCATTGAGTGCACTCGTGCTGTACTCACGGATGGGCATATCCAAGGTAAAGCCCGCCACTTCGCCGACTGCGGCAAAAAGCGGACCGTTCCAGCTGTCCTCTTCCAAGGTCTTAAAGCCGTTGACCGCGATCGCACCGCCGCGCAGCGAAAGACGCTTATCGGGAATGACCTTGGCGGCAGACACCGTCTGCATCTCGCCAAGACCTGCGCACGCGGGGCACGCGCCCGTGGGATTATTAAAGGAAAACATGCGGGGCTCAAGCTCACCGATCGAAATGCCGTGCTCCTCGCAGGCATAGCTTTGCGAGAACGAAAGCTCGATAGGCTGCCCTTCTCCGCGCGGCACGGTGACGATCAAGAGATGCCCCTCGGCAAGGTTGAGCGCGGTCTCGACCGAGTCGCCAAGGCGTGAGCGCACGCCGTCTTTGAGCACCAGTCGGTCAACCACGACCTCGATATCGTGCTTTTTATTCTTGTCGAGCGAGATGTCCTCGCCAAGATCATACAAGCTGCCGTCGATGCGCACGCGGGCGTAACCGCTCTTTTTGGCATCGGTCAGCACCTTTTCATGCATACCCTTTTGCGCGCGCACAACGGGTGCAAGCACCCAAAATCGCTCCCCCTCGGGCAGCTCGCAGATCTTATCAATAATGGTGTCGGTGCTCTGTCTGCGGATCTCCTTGCCGCACACGGGACAGTGCGGCACACCCACGCGGGCGTAAAGCAGACGCAGATAGTCGTATATTTCGGTCACGGTACCCACGGTAGAGCGCGGGTTTTTGGAGGTGGTCTTCTGGTCAATGGAAATGGCGGGACTGAGCCCCTCGATGGTATCCACGTCGGGCTTGTCCATTTGACCGAGGAACATGCGCGCATACGAGGAAAGCGACTCGACAAAGCGTCGATGACCCTCTGCATACACGGTATCAAATGCCAGCGAGGACTTTCCCGAGCCCGAAAGCCCGGTCAGGATCACCAGCTTGTCACGCGGGATCTCCACGTCAATATTCTTGAGATTATTGACGCGCGCACCGCGAATCACGATTTTTTCTTGTTTCATACTCTGTCTTTCTCGTGTGTTTATTCGGTCACGCCCAATGCATCACGCAGCTTTGCAAGCTGCTTCGCGGTCAGGCGCGAGGTCTGTCTGATTTTTTGCTTGCCGTCCTTGAAGCGGAACGCAAGCCCGATATTTTCGTATTTGTCTTGCGCGGGCAGCGGATTTCCCTTTTGATCGCAAGGGAAAACGCTCATAAGCGCATCGAGCTCAAAATGTACGGTTTGCCCTTGCGCGTCCTTGCCCGCAACGACAATGCCGTCCGCGCTGACGCTGACAGCCTCAAGCGCAAGCACTGCAGCCTCGTAGGCGGTATATAACGTGAAAAATCCGAAAAACGGCAGAATGATATACCCGATCACGTTGTCCAACAGATTGACCAGGTACGCGGCGCACAAAACGACCAGCTCGCCCAGTAAAATGAGCAACGTCCAGCACAGATATTTGCCGTTTATCAGCGGAATACGCTTTTTCTTTGCTTGTTTCATATCTCTTCTCCTCCCTGAATGCGCTTGATGCGGTCGCGCAGATAGGCTGCCTTTTCGAATTCCAGCTTGGCTGCCGCGCTGCGCATTTCTGCAGTCAGCTCTGCAATCAGCTTGTCCTTTTGCTTGGGACTCATCTTGCCCTTGGCTGTTTCCACAGCCTTTGCGCTCTGCTTGCCGCCCGTGGGCGATGCCATGTCGATGACGTCGCGGATATCCTTGACGACGGTACGCGGCACGATGCCGTTTGCCTTGTTGAAGTCGTCCTGCTTTTGGCGGCGGCGCGCGGTCTCGGTAATGGCACTTTGCATCGATCTCGTAACGGTATCACCGTACATAATGACCTTGCCCGACGCGTTACGCGCGGCACGTCCGATGGTCTGGATGAGCGAGGTCTCACCGCGAAGGAAACCTTCCTTATCGGCATCCAGAATTGCCACCAAGGATACCTCCGGCAAGTCAAGTCCTTCGCGCAACAGATTGATGCCGACCAGCACGTCAAACACGCCCATGCGCAAATCGCGTATGATCTCCATACGCTCCATGGTTTCTACGTTAAAGTGGATATAGCGCACGCGCACACCGTTTTGCTCCAGATAATCGGTCAGATCCTCTGCCATTTTCTTGGTCAGCGTGGTGACCAGCACGCGCTCCTTCTTTTCCACGCGGTCGCGGATCTCGCCAAGCAGGTCATCCACCTGCCCCTCGATGGGGCGCACCTCGACCTCGGGGTCAAGCAGACCCGTGGGTCTGATCAGCTGCTCTGCCACCTGCTCTGCGTGCTCCTTTTCGTAAGGACCGGGCGTTGCGCTGACAAACACGGCTTGGTTGATCTTATCTTCAAATTCCTCGAAATACAAGGGTCTGTTGTCGTATGCCGAGGGCAGACGGAAGCCGAAGTCCACCAGATTTTTCTTTCTTGCGGTATCACCGCCGCTCATGCCGCGCACCTGCGGTACGGCAACGTGCGATTCGTCGATAAACAGAATATAGTCGTCCGGGAAATAGTCAAGCAAAGTATAGGGCGTTGAGCCCGGTTCTCTGCCCGCCAGCACGCGCGAATAGTTCTCCACACCCGAGCAAAAGCCCACCTCGCGCAGCATTTCCAGGTCGTACTTGGTGCGCTCGGTAATGCGCTGTGCCTCGATCAGCTTACCCTCGGATTCAAACCATGCGGCTCTGTCCACCATTTCGCGGCGGATCTCTTCAAGGGCTGCGTCGCGCTTTTCGTCGGACACGGCATAGTGCGTCGCGGGAAAGATCACGGCATAGGACAAAATGCGCACAAGCTCGCCCGTGACGGGATTGATGACCGAAATGCGGTCGATCTCATCGTCAAAAAACTCCACACGCAAAAGCTTGTCCGACACGTTTGCGGTCATGATCTCCACGGTGTCGCCGCGCACGCGGAAGCTGTTACGCACGGGGTTCAGGTCGTTTCGGGAGTAACTGATCGCCACCAGCTTGCGAATCAGCGCGTCGCGATCCATCAGCATACCGGGGCGCAGAGAGATCTGCAGCGTCTGGTATTCCACGGGGTCACCCAGCGTGTAGATGCAGGAAACAGACGCCACGATGATGACGTCACGGCGCTCGAAGAGCGAGGATGTCGCGCTGTGACGCAGACGGTCGATCTCGTCGTTGACCAAAGCGTCCTTTTCAATATACATATCCTTACCCGGGATGTAAGCCTCGGGCTGATAATAATCGTAGTACGACACGAAGAATTCCACCGCGTTTTCGGGGAAAAATTCGCGCATTTCGGTGCAGACCTGTGCTGCAAGCGTTTTGTTCGGCTCCAGGATCAGCACGGGGCGGTTGCATTTTTCAATGATATTCGCCATAGTGAAGGTCTTGCCCGAGCCTGTAACGCCCAAAAGCGTCTGATAGCGCGCGCCGTTCTCCAGCCCCTCGACCAATTGCTCGATCGCCTGCGGCTGGTCACCCATAGGGGAAAACGGGCTGTGCAGCTTGAAATTACCCATCATGCTTCTCCTTTCACGTCATAGTATGTCAGTATAATAGTATAGCACAGTTTTGGGGAAATGTAAAGATGGGATTATAAAAAATTAAGAGGGGCACGTCATGCTCTTTCCCGAACACATCCAAGGCTTGTTTTCGTAGGGGTGTTCTCAGAACGCCCGCAAAATGCCTCAACGGATTGTAGGGCGGTGGCTTGCTGCCGCCGATAGCGCATATCCCAATGGTGCGGGCGATTCTTGAATCGCCCCTACGATTCGGTCTTATAATTGTGAAGGGTTCATCATTAACACTTGTAGGGGCGACTGAACGAATCGCCCGCGATAAAAGGGGCTATCAGGGACTCAGAACCCATGTTTGCGCCAATAAGTATCTTATGTGTTTACTTTCCCTGCGCAAACCTTGCATGAGCGGCGAAGCCGCGCGTGCAGGGTGCACGTAGGGGCGATTCACGAATCGCCCGTAATACATCGTAGGGGCGATTCAAGAATCGCCCGCAATATAGAAAGGCTATCAGGGACTCAGAACCCATGTTTGCGCCAATGCATACCCAATGTGCTTACTTTCCCGGCGCAAACCTTGCACGAGCGGCGAAGCCGCGCGTGCGGGGTTCTGAGTCGGGAAAGTAAACCAAAAAGAGAATGGGGTGCAGTTGCACCCCATTCTCTTTTTGGTGGGCTATCAGGGACTCGAACCCCGGACCAACCGGTTATGAGCCGGTAGCTCTGACCAACTGAGCTAATAGCCCGTCAAACGACCTATACATTATACTGTGTATTTCTTCAGTTGTCAAGTATTTTTTCAAAAAAGTTCTCCCACTGCTCTTTTGCAAGTGGGAGAACTTAAGTTTGCTTACTGCACCCTTGTAAACTCCGCGCCGTTGCTGGAGTAGACGATGGTACCCTCCAGGTCGGTGCGGTGCACGGTCATGCCGCGCTCTGCGTATCTGTCCAGCACGGGCTGGTTGGGATGCCCGTACTTATTGCCCGTGCCGCAAGAGATAACAGCGATCTCGGCGTCAATGGCATCCAAAAACTCATTGCAGGACGAAGAGGACGAGCCGTGATGTCCCGACTTGAGAATATCGCAATCCAGTTGGCTGCTCGAATACTTCTCCAAAATCTGCTCCTCGGAATGTGCCTCGGCATCACCCGTCAGGATCATGGAGGTCGAGCCGTAGGTCACTTTGGTGACAAGGCTCCAGTCGTTGAGATCGGTATAGTCGGTTGCGTTGGGCGCAAGGAATTCAAAATACAGATCCCCGAAATTGAAGGAATCGCCACCCTTAACGTAGGTTACCGCAGAGCCCTGCTCGGCAGCTCCCTCCATCATGCGGGTATAATCGCCCGTGGCACTAAAGGTATCGGTATCCACCTCAGCGTTGGGCATGAGCAGATTGTTGACCGTAAATTCGTCCAAGATCATGTCCATGCTGCCGATGTGATCCTCGTGCGGATGCGTTGCGATCACGCAATGCAGCGTCGTAACACCCAGATCGTCCAGATATTTCTCCAGATCCTCCTCGCAGTCGTTGTCGCCTGCGTCGATGAGCACGTTGACCTCGGGTGCCATGATCAGAATACTGTCACTCTGCCCTACGTCAAAGAAATACACCATGATCTCGCCGTCCAGCGCAACGCGCTCGGGCTTTGGCAAAAGATCCATGACGAAATCCACAAAGTCCTTATATTTATCCACGAATATCTCGTCCACAAGGTCGTTGGGCAGTATCTTATCCAATGCCTTCTCTACGCCCTTGCCGACAAAGCCGTCCAAAAAGTCCTCAACCGTATTGGCGGGGATCACACCCGTCATGGCAAGCACGACCGCGATCGCAATCAGTACGGCAAGGATCGCCAGCATAATCAGACAAACGCGCAACGCCTTGGGCAGCTTCTTGCCCTTTTTCTTCTTTTTCTTCTTGTAATCCTGTTCCCTTTTCTTATTATCCTGCGCCATATTATCCTCCATGGTCATTACTATTGTATATTATAACATAACCCCCATGCTTTTGGCAATAATTTTGTGATTTTTTATAAAAAATAATATTGCAAAAGGTATTGACAAATTCTTGCGTTTGTAGTATAATATATCCTCGATGCGGACTGCAAAGCAGTTCGTCTCTCTACCGCACATAAAAAAATCGAAGAGGTGTGCGGTCTAATTAAAGTCCATAGGGAGGTAAAAACACATGGAAAAGGTACTCAATTCTTATGAAAGTCTGTTCATCGTTGACGTAACCAACGGTGAGGAAGCAACCAATGCTACCGTGAACAAGTTCACTTCTTTGATTGCTGAAAACGGCACTATCATTGAGGTTGCACAGTGGGGCAAGCGCCGCCTGGCATATCCTATCAATGACATGCCCGAAGGCTACTACGTAGTCGTAACCTTCAAGGCTGCAGGCGAATTCCTTTCCGAGCTCGACCGTCTGTTCCAGATCGACGAGAACGTTATGCGTTCTCTGACCATCAAGCTTGACTTCGAGCCCGTTGCTAAGGCTGCTGCAGTTGTAGAAGAAGTTGCAGTTGTTGAAGAAGTTGCCGAAGTGGCAGCTGACGCTGAGTAATCGGCAAACAAGAGGTCAAAGAACATGGCAAATTTTAATCTGAACAAAGTCATCCTCGGTGGTAGACTTACCGCTGATCCTGAACTGAAGCAGACACAGAGCGGCATCGCAGTCGTAACGTTCCGTATGGCTGTCAATCGCAGATTCGCTTCCCGTGACAATGCGTCCGGTCAGCAGCCTGAGGTCGATTTCTTTACCGTTACCGCTTGGCGTTCTACTGCTGAGTTTGTCAACCGTTTCTTTAAGAAGGGCTCTTCTATCTGCGTTATCGGTTCTATCCAGAACAGATCCTGGACCGACCAGCAGGGTCAGAAGCGCTACATGACCGACATTGTCGCTGAGGAAGTTCAGTTCGTGGACAGCCGCAGCGAAAGCTCGAATGCACAGGCAGGCGGTTATGCACCCGATGCTTACGGTGCTCCCGCGTACTCCTCTCCCATGGGTTCCGCACCCAAGTTTGAGGAGATCAAAACAGACGACGATCTGCCCTTCTAAGGCGATCGTTCCCAAAATCAAATAGGAGGATTCATAAGATGACTGAAAACGTTTCTCGTCCTGCGCGCCCTGTTGTTCGCAGAAGAAAGAAGGTTTGCATTTTCTGCGCCGATAAGGTTGCATATATCGACTACAAGGATTCCGCTAAGCTCCGCAAGTTCATCAGCGAGCGCGGCAAGATCCTGCCCAGAAGAATGTCCGGCACTTGCGCTGTTCACCAGCGTGAGCTCAACACCGCTATCAAGCGTGCTCGTCAGGTTGCTCTTCTGCCCTACGTTTGCGACTAATTGCAGATTGCAAGATAAGAAAAAAACCGTTCGTCGAAAGACGGACGGTTTTTTCTGTTTTTTATAAGCACTTACTCCATAAAATTGGTAGTGATATAGTCCACGCCCCATGAAATAAACTTCTTTGCATCGGCAGGATCGTCCACGTTCCATGTGCTGACCTTGTGCCCGTGCTCATGCGCCGTGTGAATGATGTCTGGATTAAGCGGCGGCCATGCAATATCCAGATCCAGATCGTACTTGTCCATCGCCTCCATGATCGCCTCGCTGTAGGGCGAAGTCAGATACTGCAGGCTCTGCCCCGGCAGCAGCTTGCGCAGCACGATCAGATTTTGCAAATGGAAGGAAATGAAGCTCACCGTATCCAAGGACACCTCCTGCTCCACCGCCTTGACCAACAGCGCAATATCCTCGGCTGCAAAAGGATTTTTCAACTCAATGACAGCCACCTTGCCACCCGCGCGGCAAAAGCCGAGATATTCCTGCAGGGTGGGAATCCTTCTGTCCTCTATCGGATGCTCATGCCCCCACATACTGATCAGCTCGACCTTGCGCAGCTCCTCCAGCGTGCTTTGGGCAATGATCAGATCCGTTTTAGCCGTCGTGCCCGTTCTGTCGTCGTGCATGATAACAAACTGTTTATCCTTGGTCACGTGCACGTCGCACTCGATCCCCCAATGGCTTTTGGTGCTTGCATAGCGGAAGGACGGAATGCTGTTCCCTCTCTCTGCTACGAAAAGCCCCTGATGCGCAATCATTTTTGTCTGTCCTTTTTCGATTTTTACCGTATTCTCATGCTTTTCCATATCAGCCTCCGAGTAAACGTTGATTTACCTATATTATACAACATCCGTCATAATAATGCAAGAAAAAAGCTGTTGCCAAGGCAACAGCTTTTTAAACGTATCTTATTCCTTGTTGAGCTTGATCTTGCCGATCAGAATGAAGTCGTCGCCCTTTTCGAAATCGAAGGGACCGCTTTCAACAATGGTAGCGTCGTCCTTCTTCTCGCCCTCGTCGGTCCAGGTGAAGGTGATCTTCTCGTCTTCGATCTCGTAAGTACCCTTCTGGGTGTTTAAAATGGTGGTACCCAGAATGGTGGTCTCGGTCGTAACGGTTACGTTCTTGCCCTTGAACTCATAGGTGTACTTAACCTTTGCAAGCAGCAGGTCGGTCTCAGCGGAGTAGGTACCGTTGATGGTTGCACCGCAGGAAGCCAGCATCATGGTCATAATAACAGCTACGAGTGCAACTGCTACAACTCTGGTCATAGTTTTCATAGTCTTAATTCTCCTTTTGAAAATTACTTTGGGGAAATCCCCATGGTCACATTATAGCAAGTTTCCATCACTTTGTCAACACATTTTTCGTTTTTTATACACAAAAAATCATTAAGAATTATTAAGTTTCATTGGTGTTTTTGCGACGTTTGTAACATTTGATTGCCACATGCACGATCTGTGCCGAAATCAATGCGATCTGTGCGGCAAAGCAAAGCCAAACAAGCAAATAGCCCACTTGACTGTAAGGCGTTTGCACCTGTCGTGCATATACGTCCGCGACCACCATGCCCGTAGTCAATGCGGCTTGCTCGCCAAGCACCTTGCCGTCGGGCGCTACGATCGAGGAGACGCCGGTGTTTGCCGAGCGCACCAAATATCTGCCGTTTTCAATGGCGCGGAATTTGGCGTGATTGTTGTGCATATACACGGCTGCGGAATCCGAAAACCAAGAGTCGTTGGTCGAGAGCGTGATGATCTCTGCTCCCGCCGCAACGGTCTGACGAACGGGCTCCTCGTAGATCGAGTCAAAGCAAATGATAGGACCTACCGATGCGCCAAGCGTTTTGGTATCCACCGAAACCGCCTTCTCTCCCCTTCCGAGGTCGTTCTCCAGCATATTGATCTCGCCTAAAATCGGGATCACACGCACAAGAAACTCTCTCCACGGCACGTACTCGCCAAACGGCACAAGCATACGCTTGACGTAAATATTCTCGTCAAAGGTGCGATCGGGATAAAACACGATGACCGCGTTGGTGCTCAGATTTTCCACCTGCGGGTCAAAATACGTCGTTGACACAAAGGTACTGACCAGCACGGTCGTATCTGTACGCTGCACGAGGTCATAAACCGCGTCCATGGGTGCTACCTTGGTAGCATTGGGGCTTGCACCGAACAGATTGTATGCAAGCGCAGTCTCGGGCCAAACGATCAGCGCAGCACCCTTTTGTGCAGCCTGCTCGGTCAAGTCCGCGTAGACGTTGAAGGAACGCGTACCCGAATCATCCGCCCATTTATCCTTGGAGGACAGATTTCCCTGCAACGCTGCCGCTTTGATCGGTGCTCCCAGATCGGCATATTTGCCAAGCACGGGGGCAAGCGAGGAAAGCACGCAGAGCGTCAACCCGATGCACAAAAAGATTTTGAGCAAGCGCGCGTCGGCATGCAGCTTGCGCCAAAGTCCGTAAACTGCTGTAAGCAATACGGTGACAAGCGCGGTGGCAAGGAACGCGATCTGCCACGGCAGCACGCCCCCTTGCATGGCATCCATTGCCGCAAGCCCGAACAAAAGGTTTCCGCCAAGCAGGCACGAGCCAAGCAGCAGATGCGAAAGGCGATGCTCCTTACGTACCATCGCACCCGCAAACGCGAAATTGACTGCCACGATCAAAAACGACACAAACAAGCCGCCAAGCAGCGATGCACTCTGCGCCATGGGCAGCACCTCGCATTGCGAGAGATACAGCCTTGCCCAAGGCAAGCCCGTCCATCCTATGGTCTGCGACCACTCGTTGACTACCCAAAGGCACGCCATCAGCAAGGGTGCCAGCACGGGATAGCGTTTGATGGGCACCGTGCGACATAAGAGTCCGAACATCAAAAACATCAAGGCACTCAGCGCCGCCTGAAAAGCCGAAATGCCGAAAATAGCAAGTGAAATGATACCGATCGCCGCTTCGGGCGTCATATCCGCGAAATCCATGGGGTACATCGAAATAAACCAATGATATCCCATCACGTAATAAACGAAGTAAAAAACCAAGCCGTACAGATACAGACTGCCAAGCTTGACTTGATCCACAAGCGTCAGCAGCACAAGTGCGGCGGGAATGAGTGCGATCCACGCAAGCACACCGAAATACGCGGGATACACCATGCCCAGAGCCGCCAATATACCGCTCATGATCAACAGCGGATATCGCAACTTTTTGATCGTTTTTTGCATACGCACACTCCTTTCCCGTCAATGATAACGCTACAGATCAATGTGAAAAATCCTTCAAGAACCAAATTTCTTGCTCGGGCAGCTTGAATTCCTTGCCGTCCAGGTACGAGAGCACCTCGCCCTTGCCGCCAAAATCAAAACGCAGGCGGTATGCATACAGGGCTTGATACTTGTAGCCCTTTTCCCTGTCCTTTTTGTTGATGCCGTATTTGCCGTCCCCCAGCAGCGGATGCCCGATATGCGCCAGGTGCGCACGGATCTGGTGCGTTCTGCCCGTGACAAGGTGCACCTCCAAGAGCGAATTGCCGTTCTTTTGACCGATCACACGGTATTCGGTAATGATCTCCTTTGCCCCCGGGAAGGACTTGTCGCGCACCTCGACCATATTATCCGCCGCATTCTTGCGCAGATATCCGCGCAGCGTCTGCTTTTTCTGCGCGGGCACACCGTGCGCAGCGCACAGGTAGTATTTGCCGATGCGATCCTCGCGGATATGCTCGTTCATCTCGCGCAAGGCTGCCGCGTTTTTGGCAGCGATGACAATGCCGCCCGTATTGCGGTCGATGCGGTTGCACATGGCGGGCGCGAAGGATTGCTCATCCTCGGGGTCATACTCCCCTTTTTGCGCCAGATACGCCTGCAGGTGCATAACCAAGGTATTATCCTTAGCGTCGGCGTCCTCGTGCACCAGCACGCCCGGACGCTTGTTGAGCAGCACGATATTCTCGTCCTCGTACACAATGCAAAGCTTGGGCACGATGCGCGAGAGTGCTCCGGTATCCTTTTCGGGCGACTCAAAAAACTCGTCGCGGATAAACAGCTGAATCTCGTCCCCCTCGCAAAGCATGTAGCTCTGCTCGGTTCTTGCCCTGTTGACCTTGATCTTTTTGGTACGGATATATTTGTACATCAACGACATGGGCAGCCCCTTGACTGCCTTGGACAAAAACTTATCCAGCCTTTGCCCTGCATCGTTTTTCTTGACCGTGATCGTGCGCATAATAACCCCCAATGGAAAATAGGGGGAGAAGGCTCTCCCCCATGATGATCAAAAAATTACAGAGTACCGAAAATTCTGTCGCCTGCGTCGCCAAGACCGGGCACGATATACGCGTGCTCGTTGAGGTGATCGTCAAGTGCCGCACCGTAGATATCAACGTCGGGATGCGCCTTGAGCACCTTGGAAACACCCTCGGGAGCAGCCACCAGGCACATAAAGCGAATGTTCTTGCAGCCCTTTGCCTTGAGCATGGTCAGCGCGTCAACCGCGGAACCGCCGGTTGCCAGCATGGGGTCAACCAGAATGACGAGTCTGTCCTGAATATCGGTAGGCAGCTTGCAGTAATACTCTACGGGCTGATGTGTCTCGGGATCACGGTAAAGACCGATATGTCCCACCTTTGCAACGGGAACCAGCGACTGAATGCCGTCCACCATGCCAAGACCTGCGCGCAGAATGGGCACGATAGCAAGCTTTCTGCCCGAAACCATTTTTGCGTTCATCTTGGTAATAGGAGTCTCGATGGTGACGTCCTGCAAGGGCAGGTCGCGGGTCAGCTCGTAGCCCATGAGCATGGAGATCTCATTGAGCAGCTCGCGGAAATCCTTAGAACCCGTCTTTTTGTTACGCATGATTGTAAGCTTATGAGTGATAAGAGGATGGTCGATCAAATGAAACTGGCCCATGATAATTCTCCTTTGTTTTTTAATTTATCACCCCTATTATACTACGCTTTTTTGTCTTTTTCAAGTACCATTCGTAAATTTTGCAATACTTCTTTACAATTTGTCACGTATGTGATAGAATATAAGATGAGAATTTATGTCCTACATCAAGGAGAGCTCCCCTATGACTCATCACAACAAAACGGTCGGCGTTGCCACGCTTGGCTGTAAGGTCAATCAATATGAATCCCGCGCCATGGAAGAGGCGTTGGAGGCGCGCGGATACGCTATCTGCCCGCACGACGCGGTGTGTGACGCCTATATCGTCAACACCTGCACGGTCACGGCAGAGTCCGACCGCAAGTGCCGCCAGCTCATCCGCCGTCTGCTCTCGCAAAATCCTGCGGCGTACGTGGTGGTCACTGGCTGCTTTGCACAGGCTGACCCCGAGGGCGCGGCGCTTGACGGCGTGGACGCGGTGATCGGCAACGAGCAAAAAATGCGCGTCGTGGACGTCGTGGACGCTTTGTTCACGCAAGGTCACAAAAATCAAGCCGCCTATACCGAGGTTTCCGCAATCAAAGAGGCGCGCTGCTTTGAGCCTATGCACATCACGTCCTTTGACCGCACCCGTACCTACGTCAAGATCGAGGACGGCTGCGATTCGCATTGCACTTATTGCGCCATTCGCGGTGCGCGCGGTCCGGTACGCTCCAAGCCCTTGGACGAGGTGCTTGAGCAGGTGCGCGTGCTGATCGACAACGGTTGTGCCGAGATCGTGCTGACCGGCATTGAGACCGCCTCGTGGGGCAAGGATCTGGAGCATGGCGACTTTGGCGACCTGCTTTGCGCCGTGGACGCGCTCCCCGGTATCGGGCGCGTGCGTCTTGGCTCTCTGGATCCCGCGCAGATCAAGCCGAGATTTGTGGAAAAGATCGCCTCTCTTCCCTCGCTTGCTCCGCATTTCCACCTCTCCCTGCAAAGCGGCAGCTCGCGCGTGCTTGCCGCCATGAAGCGCAAGTATAACGCCGAGCAAGCCATGGCAGCCCTGATGCTGCTGCGCCAGCATATTCCGAACGTGCAGTTCACCACCGACGTTATCGTGGGATTTCCCGGTGAGACCGAGGAGGATTTTGAACAGACGTTAGACTTTATCCGCAAGGCACGCTTTTTGCAAATTCACGCCTTCCCCTATTCGGGCAGAAAGAACACGCCCGCGATCCGCTTGCCCAACCAGGTACCCATGCAGGTGCGCCGCGAGAGATTGCACAAGCTGGGGCAAGTGCAAAAGGACGTGCAAGCGCAGATCCTTGCAGAGATATTGGAGCAATCGCCCTGCAAGCAGGTGCTGTTTGAGACAGATTACGACGGCTATTCCATTGGACATTCGCCCGAGTTTATCGAGGTCAAGGTGCCCACCGACACACCGCTGAGCGGCACGACACGCACGGTGCGCCTGACAAGCATCACCGCTGCGGGCTGCGAGGGTGCGCTGATCGACTGACTCGCTTACATCACAAATTCACGGAGGTATAATTATGGAACAAGACCTCACCGTCATACAGAATTTCAACGTATTGCCCGCACAATCACTCGAGCTGCTCAGACAAAAGCTGGAGCTGCAAATGAGCCGCACCGAGCTGCTTTACTGTGCGCGCCATTACAAAAGCAGAGGCAAGGGCGAGATCAGCGTGGACGAGCTGCGCTTTATTGACGCGCTCGCCTGCCCTGCGTGCGTCACGCTTGACAAAATTGCCATAGGCGAGCTTTTGACCGATCACGCGCATATTGCCGAAACCTACGCCGATGCCGTGTCCAAGCTCAAGGCACTCGGCAAAACGCCCGACAAGCCCTATACCCTGCAGGACGTCGCGTCGCTTTCATCGCGCTACGTTTTCGCGGTCAAGCAAAAGGATATTACCGAGCCTGTCGGTCTTTTCGGTACGCCGACGCTGTATTTTTCCAAGGGTCTCGATCTGCAATTCCCGATTGCAAGCGAGAAGGGGTGCTTTGACGTCCTCAGAGCTCTCCCCCTTCGCCTGCAAGCCCGCGCAGATTACGCGGACGCACTGGTGCTGCTGTGCCCCCAAACCAATATGGCTTCGGGCGATTTTGACAGTGCCGTAGCCACGCTTCTGCAAGACGACGCCTGCAAAAACGTGCATTGTATTTGCAATACCGAATCCGAAAGCATTGCGCACGCCATGCTGCGCATTTCGTCCGGTGCCATACTGAATATTGCAAGATTGCCCATGATGCAGAATTTGCATGACCTGAGCACCCCTTGCAAAGGCGTTTTGGTATCGCTTGCGCAATACACCGCTCCCGCGCTGATACAGGCAGCACAGGCACGCGGACTGCACGCCTGCGAATTCGGACTTATTGATCATGCGGGATATCTGCTTGTCAAGAACGGCAAGGATACCTTGCTGTCATTGGATATTCCGTATCTCAAAAGCATTTGCTTTATTCGCTCCTATACCTTGCGCGCAGAGGACAAAACCGTTGACGTATTGCCTCGGACGCTTTCTCTCTCTGCACCGGAAGATGCGACTGACGAGTGCTACGACGCGCAGGATGCCGTGCTGCGTACGCTGCCGCCCTTGCGGGTACGCACTGCCGCAGCTGCCCAAGAGACCTCTTTCCGCGCCGCTATGTTTTGCGCCTTGAAGGCATACTGCACCGCAGTTGCCGCGGGGTGTGAGCCCGAGCGCATCTGGCTGGACGTTGCCATCGGTCAGGATAGCCAAGCAGGCATTTCGCACGCTGCATCCGATCTGCTTTGCGCCCTGCTCGGACTCTACCGTTTTTCCATGGAGAGTGGCGTACCCGTGCATACAAATACCGCATTTGCGGCAGAGCAAAGCTTGATTACCGCCTTGGCAAGCGCGCCTGCGGACATGGTGATCCCCGAAAGATTGCAGGGTCAGGGCAGGATCTATCTGCTCAGCCCGCGATACCGAGAGGACGGCATGCCGTGCATGCAAGAGCTGCGCAACCTGATCGCGTACCTGCGCCGCGCGATGCTTGGCGGCAAGATCAAATCCGCACGCGTCATTTGCGGCAGCACGCCTGCAGACCAATTGACGGCAGCAGCAACCGATTGCAGCGTCATTCTCAATCCACACGGCATGCAGGTGCTGGATACTCCCTGCCCCTGCGGCTTTATCGTTGAGGCTGACGGGGAGCTTGACGGTGACCTGATTGCAGTATCCGCACAGCCCGAAAATGCACAAAATCATGTGATTTCCGACAATAATTCATAAAAATCCGCGCGAATTCCGCGCAGATTTGGACAAATATACAAGGTTAAAAATTTTTTAGTTTTTTTTCGCAAACCCCTTGCATTTTGTGTTGTCTTGTGCTATAATATCTCGTGCTGTGCTGTATCTTACAGCCAAAATGTGTATTAAAATTTTTTCTTTAATAGATGCACTGCCAAATTGTGCAGAAGGAGGTGTCAAACATGGCAAAATGCAGTATCTGCGGAAAGGGCGTTGTTTACGGTGCTACCGTTTCCCATTCTAACCGCAAGACCAACAGAACCTGGAAGCCCAACATTCGCAAGGTAAAGGCGATCGTAGACGGTACCCCCAAGACCGTTGCCGTATGCTCTCGTTGCCTTCGTTCTCACAAGGTTACCCGCGCTTGATTTGAACAAATCAAAATCGAAGGGATGCCCACTTGCGGCATCCCTTCGATTTTTCTATGAAAGGTTCGCTTATGTACGTTTTTACAGATTGCCGTATTTCCGCACAAGCACTTAGAACGCTTGCCTCATACGGTCACACTCCCATTCTCTGTCAACCACATCCTGCGCTTGACCCGGCAATCGCCTCGCATCCCGATATGCTGCTCTTCCCTTGCAAAGACGGTATTTTTGTGCATGCGGAGCATAATGTCGGCACAAGAGACGTGACGCAAATTCCCATCAAGCAAGCGACTATGCAAAAATATCCGCACGACGTACTGCTCAACGCAGCCCGCATCGGTCAATATCTTGTCTGCCGTCCCGACAGCACGGCTGACGAGCTTTTACGATACGCAAAAGAGGCGGATTTAACCGTTCTTCCCGTGAAGCAGGGATACACCAAGTGCAACCTTTGCGTGGTGTCGGATCATGCTGCCATCACCGAGGACGCATCCATTGCAGCAGCACTGTGCAGCGTGGGCATTGAGGTGTTGCAGATCAATGCAGGCGGAGTCTGCCTCTCCCCTTACCCCTACGGCTTTATCGGCGGGGCTTCGGGCAATGACGGCACGCACGTATTCTTCTGCGGCAATCTGACCCTGCACCCCGACGGCGAGCGCATCGCCGCATTTTGCCGCAAGCACGGCAAAAAAGCGGTCTCCCTTGCTTCCCATCCTTTGTGCGACGTTGGCTCATTGCTGTTCTATAACGAAAAATAACCGATGCTGTTGCATCGGTTATTTTCTTATTCCTCAAAAACGTCACAAAGCTTGTTGTGATTGTTGCATACGATGAAAATTCTGAGGATCGGTACAAAGGTCAAAATCCAAAGCAGAAAAGCGTTATTGGTGGGAAACAGCTCCACACCCTTTGCCTCGGCAAGAATTCTTTGCTGCTTACAGAACACAAGCAGCCAGATCACGGGAACGATCCCACAGGTCAAAAGACCCAGCACAAGCGCGATCAGAAAATGCATGATCTTTTTTTCACCAAGTCGCTGTGCCATTACGTTCTGCTGCTTACTCATACGGCACCACACAACAATCTGATAGATTCCCATGGTCACAACACCGATCAACCACATAAACAGCCAATTTGCACGCTTGAACATATGTACTCCTTCTGCACGGCATAAATTGAAAACCACCGTGCTTTACCTTGATATTTTACCACATCTTACAACACGTGTCAAGAAAAATCTTTCGCCGTTTTTTGACAGTACGCCCAGACACGCTCACCCAAGCCGAGATCTCGCAATCCGCACCGTATTTTCCACACAATTTGCACATATTACATTCAAAATATATGCAATTCATACCAAAATCATGATTTAATTATACAAATCCACTTGACAAATTGCCATAATCGGTGCTATAATATACATGAAAGTAATCATCGGATCGAGTGATTGCTTCAAAACATTTTCAAAAGGAGATTTATCATGGATACCAAGAACATCATCCGTTTCCTGCTGACCTTCTTCCTTCGTTGGATCGGTAGTATCATCATCAACCACACCTCCCTTAAGCCTGAAGGCTTCAGATCCAGATCCTGGGCATATTTCCTGCTCGATATGATCACCTTCGGCATCTACGGTCTGGTTGCTTCCATCTGCAATCTGTTCTTCGACGCTTCCAAGGCTAAGAACATCGGTTACAGAAAGGACTAATTCCTACTGAATATTAGTCTTACATACGTAAGATATATACAAAAATACCCGAAGCTGCTGCTTCGGGTATTTTTGTTTGGGAGTAAAAGCACATTCGCTCTTGCAAAATTGTCCGAGCTGTGGTATAATGAACCCATGAAAATGTAAAAGGAGGACGCTCTATGCGTAAAACCGTTTGGGGTCTGCTTTCTTCCCTGCTGATACTTTGCACGTTGCTGTGTGCATGCCAGAACAGCGGGCAGCCAAGCACGACCACCCCCGAAAGCACCGACGATCCCGGTGCCGCAACCGAACAACCGACCGAAACAGATGAACAAACGACCGAAGGAGAAACAGAAATGACCATCAATACTGCTCCCATCTCCCCCATTTCCTACGACGGCATTGAAAAATGCAACACACTTTCGAGATTTATTAAGGAAGTGGACTACGACGACGGCTCACATAACAACGAAGCCCACGACGTAGGCGTCATCCTCTCCCCTTACTTTACTGCCAAGATCAACGGGCAGGAGGTTCCCTGCTACAGCGTGCGTACCTCGCGCGGTGCGCATTCCTTTTTGCAGATCGACGTAACCGACGAGAGCTTCCCTCTCTCGGTGCAGATCGAAACCAAATTTGATGCCGAGAATTATAAGGTCATGCCCCTTTCCTACGGTGTAACGGCTGCGGCTGACGGCAGAAGCGTGTATGCCGAGATCAACGCCTGCGGCAACTACACACTCGTTGGCGACGACGATATCACCCGCGCGCTGACCGTTTTCGTGCGCGCAAAGCAGGAATACACAGCTCCCGAGGGCTACGAGGTCATCAAGGTTGCCCCCGGCAAGCACGACGACGTCATCGCTTTTACAAAAGAAAAACAGGTGCTTTACTTTGAGGCAGGCGTGCACGAGCTGCGCTATGCGGTCAACTTCAAGAACAACACCGAGGTTTACTTTGAGCCCGGTGCGCATATCATTGCCACCATGCCCACGGTTGAAGGCGAAACGCCCACCAAAAATCCCGACTGGGCAGGCATGATCGGCTGGCGTGCGCTGTTCCAGGGTCAGTACGTCAAGAACGTGCGCATCAGCGGTCGCGGATTTATCGACTTGACGCGCCTTGACTGGCACGCGCGCTCGGTCGTTCAGTTTGACCAGTGCGAAAATATTACGGTAGAAGGCATTACCATGAACAATTCCCCCGAGTGGACCATGTTCTTTACGCAAAGCAAGAATATTACGGTCAACGAGGTCATGCTGTACGGCTACAGACAAAATTCCGATGGCATTGCCGTTGTAGACAGCGCAAATGCCGTGATCAAGAACTGCTTTGCACGTGCGGGCGACGACCTGTTTGAGGTCAAGTCCATGTACGGTGCATGCCAGATCAAGATCGAAAACATCGTATTTGAGAACAACAACGCATGGCCCGACAAGTGCCGCGGCATGGGCATCATTTACGAAAGCCAGCGCGACATGACCGATATCCACTTTATCGGCGGATCGGTTGCCTTTGCGCCCGCTGATTGGATGGACGATTTGGGCGCTCTGATCATCTTCTTAAACGACAGAGCCACCGTATCCAACGTCAGCTTTGAGGGCATCGAGGTCTACAGCTCGGTCAAGTACCCCATCAACGTTTCCATGAACGAAAACGCGTCCGCCAAGATCCAGGACGTGACCTTCAAGGACATTACCATTTACTGCGACACCGAGCTCAAGATCGAGAACCGCTCGCAAAACGGCGGCAAGATCGAGAGCGTCAAGTTTATTGACTGCGTGCGCGGCTGCGCGGTAGTCAACGATAAGGCAGGCTTGAATTTGCGCATCGAGGGCGTGGACGAGAGCGTTGTTTCTTACGGAAAATAATCATGATATCAAAAACCCGACAGATTTTCATCTGTCGGGTTTTCTGTGTGTTTGGCAGTGATCCGGATGGCGCGGCGGCAGCAAGCCACCGCCCTACGCACCACGGTCCGAGTTTGATTATCCAAGCAAATATGCCAGCGCGGACTGAATGTGCATATCCCACCACTTCCAGGAGTGATTGCCCTCGCTCGTGCGGTATTCGTGCGCGATGCCAAGCGCATGCAAATGTGCCGAGAAGCGGTTATTGGAGTCAAGCAGCCAATCGTCCGTGCCGCACCAGATAAAGGTCTTGGGGAAAGGTGTTCCCTGCTCCTTGAGTTTATCCGCCAGATAGAACAGGTCGTGCTCGGTGCCCGCAAGCTCGGCAGGGCTTTGCATATTGTGGTCAAAGATACAACGCCACTCCTGCAAGAGCCCCACGCGCTCCAGCGCGGTAATATCCAAAGAGCCGGACAAGGACGCGCACATGCCAAAGCGGTCGGGGCGCGTCAAGGCACTTTTGATCGCACCGTAGCCGCCCATGGAAAGCCCTGCAACGATATTGTCCTCGGGTTTCTCGGACATACCCTTGAAAAAGCTGCGGCACTTGTTTGGCAGCTCCTCGGTCACAAAGGTCAGATACCTCTCCCCGCCCACGGTATCGGTATACCAGCTTCTGCCCACCGCAGGCATCACGACTGCGATATTGTACTCGCTTGCATAACGCTCGATAGCGGTTCTTCTCATCCAGATAGAGTGATCGTCGGATAAACCGTGGAAGAGATACAGCGTCTTAAAGGTGCCCTCCCCTTTGGCGTCCATGCCGATCATGGTTGTCGCACGCTCGGGCAGAATGACGTTGACAGACACCTGCACCATCAGCGCGTCCGAATGAAATTGCAGTTGCAGAAAAGCCATAATAACCTCCTCAGAATTTATAGCTATTATTGTAGCCTGCCATCAAGCCCTCACGGTACAGATGCCCGTCGCCCGACACCTGCAGCACCTTGGGATATACGTACTTGCCGTTTTGCTCAAAGTTGATGACGCTCATGGAGCTGTGCGTAAAGTCAAAGTGCGTGGCAAATTCGGGGTACGGGATATCCAACACGGACGAGAAAAAGCACATGCCAAAGCCCTGATGCGCAAACAGCGCAACTCTTTGATTGCTCGGCTCTACGATCTCATAGCGGCAATGCTCGCGATCGTGGCGGTAGCCAAGGCTCAGAAAGAACTCGTCCACAGCGGCGTTGACACGCTCAACGCCCTTGCCAAAGTCGTATTTGACCAGGTCGGGGTGCTCATACCATTTGTCGCTCAACGCACGCACCTCGGGCGAGCGGAAGATCTCAAGGAGCGCGGGATCGTAAAAGCACCAGGTATGAATGCCCGTGGAGGCATCAATGGCAAAATCCTGCCATGCAAGGCTCTCACAAGCCCAAGGACAAATGGTTTTTTCCTTTTTCAGCAGCTCGCAGGTAGGCTGCGCGGTCTGCTGTGCGCGCACGGAGGGCGAGGAAAATATCTTGTCAAGCCCGTAGGATACAAAGCGCTTGGAAAGTGCCTTTGCCTGCTCGTGACCGAGCGGGGTCAGGCTGTCGGGATTATAAATAGGATCGCCGTGGCGAACGTAGAAAAATAACATAGCTGCCTCCTTGGGGGTGTTTTTTTCTATTATATCACGATTGCCCCGTTTGCACAATCATCATTTCGCACGAAAAATCGACACGCTTTATATGCAAAATGAAAAGCGATCACCCAAAGACGACCGCTTTTCTCTTTTATTGCGCCTTGTTGGCAAAAATGCTTGCCCAATCGATCTCCGCACCTGCGTTCTTACAGTAGTAAATGTAGGGATCGACGATATTGCCCTCGGCATCCAGCTTCATAACCGTACCGCCTACCAACGGCGTATCGTTAGACACCCATGCAAACGTGATGTTTCCGTTTGCATCGACATAATTCACTTGGTCATAGCAGGAGGATTTCATACCGTACTGCACGCGAATCCCCTCGTAGACGATGCTTGCGCTGTTTGCATGCTCGTGCCCCAAGAAGATCGAATCTACGCCCAGCTCCTTAAAGCTCTTCCAAGCCCTCTTGTTGGCATCCCAGAAGGTCTCGTGCACATAGCCGATGTAGCCGAAATCGCCCTCCTGGCGGTTTTCTGCGTAATCGATATACACGGGAGTCGAGCCATCCGTGCCGTATTTTGCAAACACATCCCCCAGCACGTCGGGCTGGATATGGAAGGCAACCGAAAGCTTGGTATCGGGAGAAATGGCAACGATTTCATTGATCACGCCCTTATACCAGTTGATCTGCTTGGTGGTCAAGCCCGAATCGCGGCGCAGGTATTTGTTTTCCAGCGAAGCGGAGCTTGCGTTACCGCAGCCATTGGAGTCCATCATAACGAATACGCGGGTCAGCTTGCCGCCCTGCTCGATGCCAACGGTATAGTTACCGTTGCCGTGCAGCTCACGCTGCACGAACAAGCAATGTTCGGCGTTTATAAACTGCTCGCATTGCCAATCCACACCCATGGCACTCTCGTTGTCATGGTTGCCGAACACGGGTGCCCACGGAATACCAAACGACTCCATAAACGCCACAAACTCAAGAAATACCGATCCGTTGTCGTCAAATTCACCGTATACGATATCGCCCGTAAGCAGAATCAGATCGGGCTTGGTCTCGGTAATAATCTCGCGCAGGTAATCATAGCAAAGTGCATCCTTTTTGTCCGCACCCCAGATCTCCTTCTGCGAACTGCCAAGACGGTCGGGGGTTCTGCATTGCGATGCGTCAATGATCTGCGGGTCGGTCAGCTGTAACACAACAGCCTGGCGGTCAGCAGGCACGCTGACGATAAAGTCCACCTGTTCCATAGCTAACTTGTCCTCTGCTTCCGTTGTCATTTCTTCGGTTTCCGTCTCGGGCTCGGTCGATTCCAAGGTCGTCTCTGCGGGATCCTGCTCCTCGGGCTGCTGATTGCAGGATGCAAGGCAGGACAGGCAGAATAACGCGCTAAGTAAGATCAAAATGAGTTTTTTCATGGAGACGCCTCGCTTTCGCTATATACTTCTAATGTATTATAGCATGAATCATTCAGTTTGGCAATATCAAACAACAGATATTTATAAATTATTCTTTCCCGCGCCCCCTTCAAGCCCACATTAATACCGTCAATGACAAAAGAGCGGATAGGCTTTTGCCTATCCGCTCTTTTGTGGTGCCGGTGGTGGGACTTGATTCTCGGCGCGACGACGCAAAAGCCGCGGTAGAGTCAGTTTGCACGCCCTGAAATAGCAGTTAAAATAAGTTCTTGCCGCAGGCGTGGGACTTACGAACCCCTATTTGCGCTTATAGTCGTAATATGTGGGCAAGGCAACCGGCGCAAATATGCCGCAACGCGCCTATGGCGCGCAGCGACGGGGTTCGGCGTCGCAAGACGCGGGCACCACAAAAGAGGGGCTCAACCTGCGGTTGAACCCCTCTTTTGTGGTGCCGGTGGTGGGACTTGAACCCACACGATGTTGCCATCGCCAGATTTTGAGTCTGGTACGTCTGCCGATTCCGTCACACCGGCGTCATCGACCTATATATTATATCAAACTCCGTCTGCAATGTCAAGATGTTTTCAAAAAATATTTGGTATTTATTCGCGCTTTTTATAATGCACGCCCAAAATGATATCACAGCTCCCTCTTCTTAAAGAACACGACAGAGAGATACCACGACAGTGCGTAGATACCCGCGACAATCAGCAAAAGCACGGGCAGGACAGCGTCAAACGCAACGGGCTGCGGCGTTTCATTGTTGAGCAACACGGATGTCCCGGCACTCAGACCGCATGCAACACCGACCATCACGTAATACGCAATTCTGCCCTTTTCCACGCCCAGCTTGAAAATAAAGGGCAGGCTGACGGACGAGGAAAACAGCGACAGTACAGCCACCAGCATCAGCATTGTCAGATATTCACGGAGCATAAAGCTTCCGCTCATGCTCATTTTGACCGCCTGCACGGCGGCAATTACAAGCAGCATCAAGGATTGTGATATCAGTCCGATCAGATACTTGCTGCTGACGATTTGCGTTTTGGTATAAGGCATGGTCATGCTGTATTGCAGCCACCTGCTGCGCTCATCGTATGCAAGCAGCGTGGTGGGAATCAGCCCGCATATCATGCTGGGATAGAACAGGATAAACGGACTATCGTTGAAAAATGCAAGTATCAGAAACATGACGGATACCGCCAAGGTGATTCTGCAATACTTGATCATCATGTAAAAATCCTTCAGTATCAGCCCTTTCATTCTCTTGCCTCCTTTACCATGGTCACGAACAGCTCTTCAATCGTGATCGGTCCGTGCGCAAGCTCCTGCGGCACGTCCTCTCTCTTCATGACCAGCTCAACGCCGTAGGGCGTTTCTTTTTTATGCAGAATCGCCCCTGCGGGAATAGTAGCAAGCTGCTCCCTTGTGCAATGCACGCAGTAATACGAATCCAGCAGCGCGTCCTTTTCTTTGCAAAGCAACAGCTTGCCCCGATGCAGAAACGCCACGTAATCGCAAAGACGCTCCAGGTCGCTGACGATGTGCGAAGAGATCAGAATGGAATGCCCCTCATCCCTTGTAAACTCGTAAAACATCTCAACCACCTCATCACGCACCACGGGGTCAAGACCGCCCGTAGGCTCATCCAGCACAAGCAGCTTTGCACCGTGTGACATGGCAATGGCAATGCCCAACTTCATCTTCATGCCGCGCGAAAAATCCTTAAAAGGCTTTTTTTCGGGCAAGGAAAAGCGCCCCAGCAGCTCTGCATACCTTGCCATATCCCAGTTTTTATAGGTGTTTTGCATGACCTTGCCAAGCTGGCGCGCGTTCAGGCATTCGGGAATACCCACCTCGTCCAGCACCACACCCACGTCTTCCTTGATCTCGCGGGCGTGCTTATGGTGATCCATGCCAAGCACCGAAATATAGCCGTCATCAAGCTGCAGCATATCCAAAATGAGCTTGATCGTTGTCGTTTTTCCCGCACCGTTTTGTCCGATCAGACCGATGATGCAACCGCTCGGAAGCGTCAGATCAATGCCGTCAAGGCAAAAATCGGGATATTTTTTGGTTACGTTTTTAAGCTCCAATGCGTTCATTCTTTTTCCTCCATGCAAAACGTGATCATTTCGATAACATCCTCTTTAGTCAGATTACAGGACACGGCAAGGCGCGCGATATGCTCTGCGTGCTGCTCGATGCGGCGCAGATTTTCCTCGCGCAAAAGCTCCACGTTCTTGGGCGCGACGTAGCAACCCTTGGCAGGCAGCGTATAGATAAAGCCTTCCCTTTCCAGCTCCTCGTAGGCGCGCTTGGTGGTGATAAAGCTGATGCGCAGATCCTTGGCAAGACCGCGAATGGACGGCAGCAGCTCGTGCTCGGCAAGCTCTCCCCCGATGATCTGATTTTTGATCTGCGAGTATATCTGATTGTAGATCGGCTCTCCGCTCTTATTGTCAATGAGAATGTTCACGTTTCCACCTCTGTTATTACTGTATATGCTCATTATACACAGTTCGTGCGGCTTTGTCAAGTGGCTGTGGCAAGTTTCTGCGCAAAAACATACCATAATACAGAAAAACTTTCCAGGAGGTAAACGTATGGATAACAGCTCCCCCCCTCGCACTCCGTCGGGCGAAGGGTACTTGATCGTGCAGGTCAGCACGGCGGGCGGTGCGATCCCTTTACCCGGTGCGATCGTGACCGTACGCGACTACGACCCCGAAAGCGGCTCGGACGTGGGCAACGTGATCTCGTCCATGGTCACCGACCGCAGCGGCAAAACGCCCATTCTTTCCCTGCCCGCCCCCGCGCGTGCGCTCTCGCAAGCCCCCGGCTCAAGCATTTTGCCCTACGCACTTTACAGCATAGACGTGCAGACCGACCGCTACTATGAAAATTACTACGCCAACGTGCCGATTTTCGACGGCATTGTTGCCGTACAGCCCGCCGTACTGCAGGCTTTGCCGGAAAACGAATATACCGACAACAAAGGACGCGACGTGCAGATCTTTTACGAGTCGGTCAATCCCGATCTGTAAATCTGTAAAGGAGGTTGCTTATGCCCGACACGCCAATCATTCCCGAAACCATTACGGTGCACCTCGGTGCGCCCGGCACACCCGCGCAAAACGTGACGCTGCCCTTTCTTGATTACGTCACCAACGTCGCATCCTCGGAAATCTACCCCACCTGGCCCGAAAACGCCATCCGCGCCAATATGTACGCGCAGATCTCCTTTGCGCTCAACCGCATCTATACGCAATACTACCGCTCACGCGGCTACGATTTCGACATTACCAATTCCACCGCCATTGATCAATCCTTTGTCAACGGGCGTGATATCTTTGACAACATCCGAGAGATCGCGGGCGATATTTTCAACTCCTACATTCGCAGGCAAGGCAGCGTCGAGCCCTTATTTGCCGCCTATTGCGACGGCGTGGAGGTCACCTGCAACGGGCTTTCGCAATGGGGTTCGGTCGATCTTGCCAACCGCGGACTCACACCGTATGAAATCCTGACTACTTATTACGGCGACGATATTGATATCGTCACCGACGTACCCGTCGAGGGCTTGGACGTCTCACCGCCCGATTTCCCCTTGCGCGTGGGCAACGTGGGCGACGACGTGCGCACGATTCAAATCAGACTCAACCGCATAGCGCAAAACTACCCTGCCATTCCCAAGATCGTGCAGACAGACGGCATTTTCGTTGAGGACACCGAAGCGGCTGTTCGTGCTTTTCAGGAGATCTTCAACCTCACGCCCGACGGCGTGGTGGGGCGGGCAACTTGGTTTGCGATACAGGCTATATACGCCGGCGTAAAACGGCTCAATGAGCTGGACTCCGAGGGTATTCGGCTTGAAGAAGTCACCAAGCAATTCCCCGAGGTGCTGCGCGAGGGGGACAGCGGCACGGGCGTGCTCAGCCTGCAATACTACCTGAGCTTTCTTGCCGCCTACTACAACACCATTCCCGCTGTGACCATAGACGGCACGTTCGGACCTGCCACGCGCGCAGCGGTAGTCGATCTGCAGACTACGTTCGGGCTTGTACCCGACGGCATTGTGGGTCCCGAAACGTGGGAGACCATGTACCGCGCATACCTCGGCATTGTGGGCACGGTGCCCGAAGAATATACCGTCAGCGGTGCCATCCCGTTCCCCGGTGTGGTGCTGCGGCAAGGCGCGGATTCGCCTGCCGTGCGCGTGCTGCAGGAGTACCTGAACCGCATAGCACAGACCTATCCGTCCATTCCCTCTGTCTCGCCCACGGGGTATTTCGGCAATCAGACCGAGGCGGCGGTGCGCGCCTTCCGTACGCAGTTCGGGCTGCCCGCATCGGGTGCGGTGGATGCCATTGCGTGGACAGCCATTGCCGATCTTTATGCGGATTTAGTCGCCTCGGATTCCCTGCAGGACGGACAGTACCCGGGCTTTGCCGTTGGCGAGCAATGAAAGCAATGCTTTCATTGCAATGAAATATTTCGCCACGGGCGAAATGTGAAATTTTCGCTCCGCGAAAGTGAAATTCGCGCCTTGCGCGAGTGAAACGTTCCGCTTTGCGCGGAACGTTATGGTAGAAATTTGACCGAGGGCAAATTTCATATTCTCATATTTTCTTGATACTCATCAGCTTTGGATTTATGAAAGGAGCAATCATGCCCGATCAAAGCAATCATCCCAACTATTCCCCTGCCGTTGCCAATCTGCAGCGGTATCTGCGGCAACTGGCGTATCACACAGAGGGCATCGGTCAAGTCCCCGTGGACGGCATTTTTGATTCCGCTACGCGCGACGCGCTGTCCGATTATCAGCGCGTGTCGGGTCTTCCCGTCACGGGTACGGCAGACCGCGAAACGTGGGAGCGGCTGTACGCGGACTATCTGGATTCTCTTGCGCTGTACTCGCCCCCCACGCCGATCTCTCTGTTTGCGCAGACGCCTCCGGGCGGATATCTCGACCTTGGGGCTGTGGGCATTGACGTTGCCGTTTTGCAATACATGCTTGGCGAGCTGACGCTATTGTACGCACTCACCCCGCCACAGCTCACGGGGCAATATGACCTTGCCACCCAAAACGCGGTGCGCGAAATGCAAGGCTATCTTGACCTTGAGCAAAACGGACTTGTGGATATTCTGACCTGGAACGCCATTGCCGACCGCTTCAATGCTCTGCCCGCAGGCAGTGAAACACAATAATTTTTTTACCGCCCCGATGCGACACGTTTTTCGCATCGGTGCGTTTATAATGAAATAGACTAACGCTCAAAGAAAGGATATTTCCATTATGTTATGTGAAAAATGTAAAAAGAAAAAGGCTACCGTCTTTTATAACGAAAACTTAGGCGGGAAAACGCGCTCCTGCTCGCTTTGCGCCGATTGCGCGGAGACCATGCGCCGCACGGGCGAGCTGGAGGACGTGCGCATTCCCTCGGCATCCTCCGCGTTCGGGTGCAGCGAAAGCGCCATGTTCGGCAATCTCTGCGGCATTACCGTACCGCACAATATTGCCGCCGTGCGCACCTGCCCCGTTTGCGCCTCTACCTTAGCCGGCATTGCCGAGAGCGGCAGCGTGGGCTGTGCCGCATGCTACAAGACCTTCCTTGACGAGATCTCGGGCTCGCTGCACGCCCTCCCCGACGGCACCTCCTATCCCGGCCGCATGCCGCGCAATTTCAGACTGCGCCGCGAGCGCGAGGCACGTGCCGCACTCTTGCGCGAGCAGATGAAGCAGGCTGTGCTTGCCGAGGATTTTGAGACAGCAGCTCTTTTGCGTGACCAGATACATACGCTCCGGTCACAGAATGCATCGTAAGGAGGTCAAAGAAAATGGCTTGGTATAATACCCCCGGATATGAAAACGACACCGTGATCTTTTCGCGCGTCACGCTCTCGCGCAATTTGGAGAAATACCCCTTTTCGCAGCGCATCTCTCCCAAGCAGGCGGCAGAGATCATTGCAAATATTGGCGGCATGCTGGAGGGCAACGGCTTTTCCATGATCAATTTTTCGGAGATATCCCCCACTCTGGCGGCATCCTACGCGGAAAAATACTACGTCAACAAGGAATTTGCCTCGATCAGCCTGCCGCACGCCCTGCTTTTAAACGAGCCCTGCAATCTCTCGGTCATGCTGGGCGGCAAGGATCACGTACAGATCTGCTGCACGCTCCCGGGTCTTTCCCTGCAGGATGCGGCTGCTAACGCCTTTAAGATGGATGATCTGATCGACGAAAAAGAAGCGTACGCCTTTGACGCGGGACTTGGCTACCTTTGCTCAGACCCCTTGGAATGCGGAACGGCAATGCGCGCTTACGCCCTGCTCTTTTTGCCCGCGCTGACCTTGCACGAGCAGATCGAGCCGCTTTCGGTCAAGCTTTCGGGGTTGGGGCTATCCCTGCGCCCCATGATGAGCGGCACGCAGGGGCAGAATTGCCTTTATATGCTGTCCTGCCGTTCCTCCTTGCGTGCTTCGGAACAGGAGATGCTGGAACGCATGGAGGACACCACGCGCCAGATCTTAGAGAGTGAGCGCAAGCTGTGCGACCGCGCCAAAGCAGAACGCGCGGCATATCTGACCGACCGCGCCATGCGCGCACGTGCCATTCTGACAAGTGCACACCTTTTGGGCGCAGATGAATTTCTAAGTCTTTCTGCCGACGTCCGCTTTGGCATCAGCCTGGGACTTCTCAAGGATATCGCCCCCGATCTGCTCAATACGTTGCTGGTGGAGATCATGCCCTGCACCATGACGCTGGCTGCCGAGCAGCCCTTACGCACGGCGCAAGAGCGGGATCTGTTCCGCGCAGCACTCGTTAAGCAGCGTCTGGGCGCATAAAAACACGAAAAAGGACAAAAAATGAACACCAAATTCACCAAAAAGGCGCAAAATGCGCTGGGACTTTCACAAAAATACGCCGCTGAGCTGGGGCACACCTACATCGGCTCGGAGCACCTGCTCATGGGACTTGTAGGCGAGAACGATTGTGTTGCCGCCAAGATCCTGCAAGCACGCGGGGCGGATCTGTCGCGCGTGCGCGATGCGGTCGCCTCGCTGACGGGCGTGGGCTCTTATTCGGTGGTCTCACCCGAGGATATGACGCCCAGACTGCGCAAGATCATCGAGGGTGCGGCGCGTGAATGCGCGCAGAGTGCGCAGACCTATATCGGCACGGAGCATTTGCTGCTCTCGATCTGCAACGAGCACGACGCGGTTGCCTCGCGCATCCTGGACGGTATGGGGATTCCCCCTTCCGAGCTGATCTCGGATTGCCAAAGCTTTATGAACAATGCCAAAAAGAGCGGCAAGCAGCGCAGCGGCAAGGACAAAAGCGAGGGAGTTCTGCAGGGATACGGCAAGGATCTGACCGCAATCGCGCGTTTGGGTACGCCCGATCCCGTGATCGGGCGCGACGAGGAAAGTGCGCGCGTCATACAGATCCTTTCGCGCAAGCAAAAAAACAATCCTTGCCTGATCGGTGAACCGGGCGTAGGCAAAACCGCGGTGGTGGAAGGGCTTGCCCAACGCATTGCCGCAGGAGAGGTGCCCGAAAATCTGGCGCATAAGCAGATCATCGCATTGGATCTTGCCTCCATGATCGCGGGGGCAAAATACCGCGGTGAGTTTGAGGAGCGATTCAAGGCGGTGCTCTCGCGCGCCTCGTCCGATCCCGATATCATTCTGTTTATTGACGAGATCCACACCATCATCGGTGCGGGTGCTGCCGAGGGGGCTGTGGATGCGGCAAACATCATCAAGCCCGCCTTGGCGCGCGGCGAGATGCAGGTTATCGGTGCAACAACGCTGACAGAATACCGCCGCTATATCGAAAAGGATGCTGCGCTGGAGCGCAGATTTCAATCGGTACTTGTCAAAGAGCCCACCGCAGAGCAAACCATGGAGATTTTGAAGGGCTTGCGTCCGCGATATCAGGAGCATCACAGCCTTGCCATTTCGGACGATGCTCTCAGGGCAGCCGTGAGCATGTCGCAGCGGTATATCACTGACCGTTTTTTGCCCGACAAGGCGATCGACCTTGTGGACGAGGCTGCGGCGCGTCTGCGGCTCTCTCTTTGCAAGGCGTCCCCCGAGATCAAAGCGTTGCAGGCGGAGCTTTCGGAGCTTGCCGTGCAAAAGGAGCAGGCGGTATTGGAGCAGGATTTTTCAAGCGCAGCCAAGATACGGGAGCACGAAATTGCCGCAGAGGGCAAGCTTGCCGAGCTGCAAGCCGATCTGCATGCAGACAAGATATCGGATATGCCCACCGTGACCGAGCGTGAGATTGCCGAGGTGGTCACGCAATGGACGCAGATCCCCGTTACGGGGCTGCTACGATCGGAGCGCGAACGGCTGCTTGCCTTAGAGGACGAGCTGTGCGCGCGCGTGATCGGGCAGGATCGGGCGGCGCGTGCGGTATCTGCTGCCATCAAGCGCGGCAGAACGGGTATGAAGCAAGCAGGCAGACCCATTGGGTCATTTATTTTCTTAGGTCACACGGGCGTGGGTAAGACTTTGATGTGCAAAGCCTTAGCCAACGCGCTGTTTGGCACCGAGGATGCCATGATACGGCTTGACATGTCGGAATATATGGAAAAGCACAGCGTTTCCAAGCTGATCGGTTCTCCCCCGGGCTACGTGGGCTACGAGGAAGGCGGGCAGTTGACCGAGCGCGTGCGGCGTGCGCCCTACAGCGTGCTGCTCTTTGACGAGATCGAAAAGGCACATCCCGACGTGTTTCACCTGCTGTTGCAGGTGTTGGACGATGGAAGCCTGCGCGACTCGCAGGGGCGGCGCGTGGATTTTTCCAACACGGTCATCATCATGACTTCGAATGCGGGCGCGGGCAAGCGCAGCCGCAGCATCGGCTTTTCGGCAAGCGAACAGACCGAGGCAGCCGAGCAGATGCGCGCCGCTTTGCGTGAGCTGTTCCCTGCCGAATTTCTCGGCAGAGTGGATCAGGTCATCGTGTTTGCGGATTTAGGACACGAGCATGCCGTACGAATTGCAGAGACCATGCTTGCAGAGGTGGCAGAGCGGGCAAAAGCACTTGGCGTGCTTTTGGAATTTGACGGCAGCGTTGCCGCTTATATTGCAAAGATCGGTTACGCGCCCGAAAAAGGCGCAAGAGAGCTGCGCCGCGCCATCACCGATCGGGTCGAGGACGCGTTTGCAAATGCGCTGCTGGAAGAAAAAATCAATGCGGGAGAGCGCGTGATCGCAAAAGCGGAGGACGGAAAGGTGGTATTTTCTGCAGAATAAACGTAGTGACCTGCGTCGACGATTCGCCAATCTCCGTAGGGGCAGATTCTATATCCGCCCACAATCTTTTTCACGGGAGCATATGGAATGCTCCCCTACGGAGGAAATGCGGGCGATTCCTGAATCGCCCCTACAAGTGTTTATGCTGAAAGCTTGCACGTCCAAAACCAAAATGAAAAAGCCGTTACGCTGCTGCGTAACGGCTTTTTTTAATTCATAGGCACATCGCCCATCATGATCTTGTTGTTTTCGTACAGATAGTCGTAAAGCAGCTCGTCAAAGCATTGCTCCTTGATGATGTTTCCCTGCTCTGCGTCAAGGTAAAGCGCAACGTCCTCGATCGTGACCTTGCCGCCCTGACCGCTGCCCTTGCCGACACCGCTCTTATAGGTATCGTAATACTTAGCGGCATACTCGGTCAATGCCTTTTGGTACTGCTCCTCGGACACCTGCAAGCCTGCATCCTTTACCATGGCATAAAAGATCATGTCCTTTTCGGCATAGCCGTAAGACAGATTCATCATTTTGATCTCATCCAGCTCAAACGCTGCAAGCACCGCCTCGTAGGACACCCCATTTGCACGTGCCATGCGGCGATAGTAGTCCTCCATGGACTTCAGATAATAGCTGACCGCCTCGTCGGGCACAATATCTGCCTTGCAATTCTCCGCGCAAGCGTTCCACAGCGCGTCGTAGACGGTATCGTAATACAGCTCGTTCCAAAGCTGCTCCTTATAGTAGGCAAAAAACTCCGTCGCTTTGGTGCACGCACCGCCCGTATACTCGGTCACGAACGCATCCGTCAGCTCGGCATACTCACCCTTGATATAGGAAACGGTGACGGTATAGGTGGTCAACACGCCCGCCTCGTCCTTGACGGTGACCGCTACGGGAATGCCGCAGGGGGCGCCCACCAGCCCTTGCACGAAATCTGCGGGATAGTCGCTATCCTCCGAAAGTGAAACCTCAACGTCGGTCTCTCCAACGCCCGTGCCGCCGTCCGAGGTCATGGACGTATAGGAAAGAAAGAGCACGTCGCCCCACTTGGCTGCGCGGTCTGTGATCTTTTGGTAAAGTCCGTTGAGCGTTTTGATGCCCTCGATCGCTTCATTTACCTGCGCGTCTGTCACGGTTACGGGCTCGATCTTGACGGTCAGACCCGTATACGCGCCCAGCGTAACGTAGTCGGCAAGCGGAAAGGCAAGATAATTTGGGATATCCAGCAGGTCGACCGTATCCTTTGCGGGCGGGGTCAGGTCTGCAGTCTCCTGCTCCAGCATATTCTCCACCGAGGTGCAGGAGCACAGCGCAAGCAGCGCGACAGCCAACGCAATATATTGTAAATACTTCATAAAATCTCCTGATAAAGCCACAAAAGGATTCACCCCGCTATGCGTCGATGAATCCTTTTGTGTGGTTTTGGTTGGTAAAAAAGGATTAGTCTTCCTTCTGCTTCAGGGTGATTACCTGCTTGCCGCCGTAGAAACCGCAAGCCTTGCAAACACGATGTGCCAATACCATTTCATTGCATTCGGGATTGGAGCACTTTACCATACCGGGCATAGCGAGCTTGGAGTTGTTGGATCTTCTCTTGTCTCTGCGTGCCTTGGATACCTTTCTCTTCGGTACTGCCATAATTACACCTCCTCTTCGGTGTACAATGGACTACCGTACACCTGAATATGTCAAATTTTTTTATAAACTTATATCTGTTACCGAAACTCGGTTACATTCAAAAATTATTCCTCGTCCCCGCTCTCTTCCAGCAGCTTTGCCAGCACTGCAAGTCTGGGGTCGATCTCTTTGGTATTGCAGCCGCACTTTCCGTGCTTGAGCTGCTTGCCGCACTTGGGGCAAAGCCCGGGGCAATTCTCATCGCAAACAAACTTTGTCGGGAAAGACAGGATCATTTCCTCAACCAGCTGCTCGTCAATATCCAGCTGACCGTCTCTGACGATGATGTATTCGTCCACGTTGTCTTCGATCTGCTCCTCTGTCAAGGACTTCTCTTCGGCTACGGTACGCTCAAAGCTGACCGTATAAACACCGTCGACCTGATCAAGGCATCTTGCGCAGATGGTTCTGTACGGCATATCCGCCTCAAGTACCAGGCGCATATATCCGCCCGTATCGGTCACCTGACCGACCACGTGAGCATCCGCAGTGAACTCTACACCCTGCAAGGGCTCGGGTCTGAGCATATAATCAACGGGAATGGTGTCCACCTCTCCGCGCAGCATGGGGCCCATATCTAAAATCATAATATATACCCTCCTTGCAAACGACATAAAAAGCGACAGTAAATATTATAACCGCTCTTACGCGATTTGTCAAGTGTTTTTTGATATTTTCCTGCTTGATTTTGAGAAATTCCCACTCCGTTCTTCCCAAAAGTAGATTTCTAAAAAATGCGTCCCCGCGGCAAAAGCCGCGGGGACTAAAACAATTACTCGCACATAGAAATACTTCTATTCAAAATTAAGATAAAAATCTCCAACTGAAGTGCTTGACGAAGGATTATATGCAGATACTATTACTAAATACGGTACATTAGCTTCGAATGATTTTGTAATCTTAGGATCATATCTCCTTTCTCAATCAATATTAATCTCAACTTCTGTCACATCTGTTTTATCCAACTTTATCACCACGTATCTTTGATAAGGCATGACCGCATCCCCTGCTCCCTGCCGAGGCTTGATCATAGAAAGATCGATGCAAAGCCTTTGCCCATCGACTGCAACCTCATCGATTCGTATTTCACGAACGTATTCCGCAGTAAAGGTATATACCGCAAGCATTTCAGATGAAAAATCCACGTTCAGATCAGTGTCGGAGGCAAATACGCGGTCATACTCCTGCTGATTTGTGATCAAAAAAGTGCGTTCTTTGGGGTATGACGCATCATCTAGTTTCGTTTTACCATCTTCATAATCATTATAGTACGCACCGTACGTGTAATTTTGATCGTAGAAAGTTTTATCGATCATCTCCGATGCATTACCGTTTAATACTTGTGTATTCAGCGGAAATTGGGCACAGCCATAAAAGATTCCAATGAGAATCATAAGCAGCAATACAAAACAACAAATTCTTTTCATCATAATCATATCTCCTAAATAACTGTAAGTATCGGACATTTAAGCTAACTCTTCTTTTTTTTGCGGTCAAGGGTCGTGGGAATCATCATAATTTTTCTCTCCTTTTTATTAGTTTTTTTGGTTCCGCGCGGTCCTTAGCCAAGAATATTATACCATATATTCTATGGCTTGTCAAGAATTTTTGTGCATTGTGCGCATAGCACGCATATATCATCACTCACTTCTTTATATTAATGTCAATTTCGGGCAATTTGTTACAAATATTTGCATATTTCCCGAAAAATAAAAACTCATTATATATAAAGACTAAAATTTCGTAAAATTATTCAAAATTCAGAAAATAATTTTGTAAACAATTCGTGAACGGGCAAGGCTTGATGAAGTCCTAGCCTATAATAACAACCGAAATAGCGAAAAATTACTGTATTTTTCATAATTTTTCAAATTCTCAAATATGTAATGTAATAAGGCAAAGTTTACGGGAAAATTTCACATTCTTCCAAGCCTTTTCTTGACAAGAGCCGTGAAGCGTGATATACTGACCAAAGAAAGTATCGGAAAGGAGCGTTTTATGGCACGTTTCGGCATTATTTGCGAATACAATCCGCTGCACGGCGGGCACGATTACCACCTGCAGTGCGCAAGGGCTGCGGGGGCTGACGGCACCGTTTGCATCATGAGCGGCAATTTTACGCAGCGCGCAGAGCCTGCCATGGCGCACAAGTACGCGCGTGCCGAGGCTGCGATCTGTTGCGGGGCGGACTTGGTCATCGAGCTTCCCTTCCCTTACTGCGCGGGAAGTGCTGAATTTTTCGCCTGTGCGGGCGTTGCCGCTGCGGATGCATTCGGCTGTGACGCGCTGTATTTCGGCAGCGAGAGCGGAAATATTGACCGTTTGAAGGCTTTGGCTGCCGCTTCCCTGTCTCCGAATTTTAAGACGCAATACGACGCGCTGATCAAGACCAACATGGGCACGGCTGCGGCGTATGCAAAGGCACTCTCACAGGTGGCGGGCGAGGAGGTAAGCGCACTTTCCAACGATCTTCTGGGTCTTGCCTACTGCAAGGCGATCTTGTCGGGCGGCTACGACGTCGAGCCGCTGTGCACGCGCCGCGTGGGGGCTGATTATAACGAAAAGAACTTGACCGAGGGCTATCCCAGCGCGACCGCCTTGCGCAAGCTTTGGCGCGAACGCGGTCTTGATGCCCTGCGCGACTATTTGCCCGCGCCCTCTTTTGATGCGCTTGCTCGCGCAAACGCCAAGGGCGAGCTGCTTGACAACGGGCAGGCTTACGGCACAGCGTTACTTGCCATTTTGCGCACCATGCCCGCAGAACAGATCGAGGCAGCCGCGCTTTGCGCCTCGGGACTTGGCGCACGCATTGCTTCCGCTGCGCAAAACGCGACAAGCCTTGACGAGCTTTACGCGCTTGCTTCACACAAATCCCTGCCCGACGCGCACGTGCGCCGTGCCGTACTGTACGCAGTTCTCGGTGTGACCGATCACGACTTGCGCGCAACACCCGCATATTTTACCGTGCTTGCAGCCAACGAAAGCGGCAGACGCATGCTTGCAGATCTGCGCCGTACCTGCCCTGTACCGATCGTGGTCAAGCCCGCAGACGCACCCGATTGCAGGCAGCGCGCGCTTTCCGATCGCGCAGACGCGCTCTACACCTTGGCAATGCAACAACCCCAAAGCAGCGGATTTTTCAAGCGTTTTGCGCCTTATATGCCGCGATAATTGAATTTTTTATGAAAAGCCTTGACTGCCAAGGCTTTTTGTGTTACAATATGTAAATGGTATATTATTTCTATTGATATAGATAACAAGGAGGTCACATCATGGCAAACGAAACACGCGCTCAAGTGGGCGGCGAATACCTTTACTATAAAGACAAGCCTTTGGTTCGCGAGGGTAACACCATTTGCTACGGCGATATGAACGAGAGCTGCATTCTCATTCTTGAGATCATGTCCTACGTCAAAAACGAAAGCGGCGACGAGGTGCCCGGTAAGATTCTGATTCAGGTTCTTGACTCCAAGGATCCCACCAAGATCATCAAGCAGGGACAAAAGGACGGCTTGCACGATGCCTTCAGCATGGGGCTTATCTGGCTGGAGCACGAGCTTAAGCGTACGCAGACTGCATAATCACGTCAAATAACCAATGCTCCTGCCCCGCGCGGGAGCATTTTCTTGCAAAAAATCTTAGTAAACGGAGGACTTTTCCGTGCAAAAACGACTCAATCTTTTCTGGAAGCTTTTGCGCTTCCCCGTAGCCGTATTCTGTAAGATCAAATTCGGGTACACCTTCAAGACTGCAAAAGATCTGCCCGATCACTATATCGTGCTCTCCAACCACGTCACCGACTTTGACCCGCTGTTTGTGGGCTGCTCCTTTCCTCGCCAGATGTACTTTGTGGCAAGCGAGCACATCGCGCGCTGGAAGCGCGGCTACAAGCTGGTCAATTACCTGCTTGCGCCCATTCTGCGCAAGAAAGGCACCACGGCGGCATCTGCCATTATTGATATATTGCGCAAGGTGCGCAAGGGCGCAAACGTGTGCATGTTTGCCGAGGGCGTGCGCTCCTGGGACGGCTTGACCGCTCCTATCGCACCCACCACGGGCGGACTTGTCAAGGCGGCGCGCTGCGGCCTTGTGACCTACCGCATTTCGGGCGGCTACTTTGCAAGCCCCATGTGGAGCACAAAAAACACGCGCAGAGGCTACGTACACGGTGAGCCCGTAAACGTATACACCGCGGAGCAGATTGCGCTGATGAGCGAGGATGAGGTCAACCGCATCATCCGCGAGGACCTGTATGAGGACGCATACGCGCGCCAGGAGCAAAAGCGCAGCAAATACAAGGGCAAGAGACTTGCCGAAAGCATGGAAAACCTGCTTTACGTATGCCCCTTCTGCGGTAAGGTAGACACCGTGCGCTCCAAGGGCGACCGCGTCAGCTGCACGGCTTGCGAAAAGTTCTTTACCTACGACAAGTTCGGATATCTGCACGGAGCCCCCGACACCACGCTGACCGCGCTTGCCGCAAAGCAGCGCAAGGCGACCGAGGATTTGGTAGCCGGCGGTGCCGAGATCTTTGCCGAGGGTGCAAGAGTATATACCGTGGAAAATCACGCGGAGCAAACGATTGCAGAGGGCAAATTTATCATGAACGCTGACGGCATTACCTGCGGTGAGCTGCACGTTCCCTTCTCGGATATCACCGAGCTTGCCATGCGCGGCAGACGTTTCCTGCTCTTCAGCTTTGGCAAGACCTATTGCGAAATGACCGCCCCCGATGGCAACAACATTTATAAGTTCTTTGAGTACTACCGCATTGTGCAGGCAGCAAAAGCGCAGATCCAAGTATAATTGCGTGTAAATCCCGACCTACGCAACATCGCGTGGGGCGGGATTTATGTTTGTGATACACAATCCCAATCGCATCCTTATCAAATATTCTTTGTGCCCAAGCTGCGGGAGCAAGCCCCCGCCCTACCGCCCGATGCAATTTTCGCCCTTTTGTTCAGGCGCAATACTATGCCCTGTGTCGTAGGGCGGGGGCTTGCTCCCGCATCAATAATCATACAAACTCAACGCAAAAAAAGCCGCTCAACCGAGCGGCTTTTCTGTTATCTTACTGTATTCAATTCCCATGCGCTCTTGCCATCAGCGCAGCGCCGTTTTGCTTGAGCCACGCATGTCGCACCTTATAATCGGGCATGACGCGCGCGATCTCGGCATAAAACGCTTTCGAATGGTTCATGTGCTTGCGGTGGCACAGCTCGTGCACCACCACGCTGTCCAACACCTCGGGCGGTGCGAGCATCAAAAGGCAATTAAAATTGAGATTGCCTTGTGAGGAGCAGCTGCCCCAGCGCGTTTTTTGCGTGCGGATGGTGATGCGCCCATACTCCACGCCAAGCAGGCTTGCATAATGCGCCACGCGTGCGGGAATGACCTGCTTTGCCGCCTTTGCAAGCTCGGCAAGCTCATTTTCGGTCAGTTTCGGTGCGCCTTGCGCCGCTTTTGCCTTGGCAAGATGCGTCTTGATCCAATCCGCATGCTTGAGCACGAATGCATCGATCGCTGCCTTGGGCAATCTGCGCGGCGCGCGCACGATGACCTTTCCGTCCTTGATCTGCAATCCAACCGTTTTACGGCTTGAGCGGATCAGCGTATATTCAATCATTTTCTCAGCTTGACCGCCAGTGCGCACCAGCCGTTTTCCTCGGCGCGCTCTACGATCTCAAAGCCGTGCTGCTCAAAGCAATTGACCACGTCCGCGCTGCGCTCCATGATGATACCCGAAGCCAGCAGCACGCCGTCGTCTGCAATATACTTGTGCACGTCGGGCGTCATGCGAATGATGATATCCGCTACGATGTTGGCGCACACCAAGCCGTACTTGCCGCCCTCCAGATCGACCGCGCGAAGCAGGTCGGACTGATCGCAGGTGATATTGGTCAAGCCCGAATCCTTGATGTTTTCGCGTGCGACGCGCACCGACATGGGGTCGATATCATATGCCTTGCACTCCCCTGCACCCAGCTTGGAGGCGCAGATGGCAAGAATGCCGCTGCCCGTACCCACGTCCAGCATACGCACGCCGGGAGTGGTGTACTTTTCAAGCAGACCGATGACCAGACGGGTGGTTTCATGCGTGCCCGTACCAAACGCCATACCGGGATCCATGCGCACGACCAGCTCGTGCTCCTCGGCTTGGTACTTTTCCCAAGCGGGTACGATGACGATCTTGGAGCCGATCTTGATGGGCTTGTAGTACGCCTTCCAAGCATTTGCCCAGTCTTCTTCATTCAGACCGATCATCTTGATCTCGCCCTCAATACCGTCCTTTTTGAGCATTTCGCGCAAAAATTCCACGTCCTCGCGGATATCGCGCTCAACGGGTAAGTAAACCGACACAGACGCAATGGTTTTGTCCGCATTGAGAATGCTCTCGTCGATCAAGTCACCGTAACAGGTTTTGAGGTCGATGTCGCTGTAGTCCTCAATCATCAGATTGGTGTTGATCATGCTCATAACTGCAACCAACGCGTCAAGCTGCTCCAATTTGACCGTGACGCGGATCTGCGTCCATTGGGTCGTTTCACCCCAGTCCTCGCAAACGTAATCCTTATCTACCATATTCTTTATCCTTTATTTGCTTTTTTTGAAGAAATTCTTTTTCTTTTTGTAGTTGCTCTCACCGCATGCCTCGGCAAACGCGCGCATTGCTTCCTTTTGCTTGGAGGAAAGACCCGTGGGGATCTCAACGCTAACCGTAAAGATCAAATCGCCTCTGCGCGAGCCGTTGCCCAAATTGGGAATACCCTTGCCGCGCAAGGTAAAGGACGAGCCCGACTGCGTGCCCTCGGGCAGATCGAACTTCTGCGAGCCCTCCAGGGTAGGCACTTCGATCTCCGCACCCAGTACCGCCTCGGAGATAGTTACGGGGATCTCGCAATAGATATTGGCACCGTCACGCTGGAAGATCTTGTGCGGCTGCACGCTGATCTGCATGATCAGATCTCCCGCAGGTCCGCCGTTCTTGCCGTCACAGCCCTGCGAACGCAGCGCGATCTTTTCACCGTGGTCAATGCCTGCGGGGATATCCACGGTCAAGTTCTTGTTCTCGCGCTCCATACCCGCTCCGCGGCAACGCGAGCAAGGCGTTTTGATGATCTTACCCGTGCCGCGGCACTTATCACAAGTGCCCGTGGACTGGAACTGCATGCCGCCCATATTGTGTACGGTGCGTACCTGACCCGTACCGCGGCATGCGGAACAGGTCTCGGGGGCAAGTCCTCCCTCACTGCCGTTGCCGCCGCAATCGGGACACTTGCGCAGTCTTGTATAGGTAATGGTCTTCTTGGCACCGAACGCCGCTTCCTCAAAGGACAGCGACACGCGGATCTGAATATCGTCTCCGCGCTGCGGGCCGTTTCTTCTCTTCTGTCCGCCACCACCGAATGCACCGCCGAAAAACGAGCCGAAAATATCACCGATATCGCCAAAATCGGTAAATCCGCCACCGTAGCCTCCACCACCAAAGCCGGAGCTCTGGTCAAACGCCGCGTGACCGAACTGGTCGTACTTTGCCTTCTTTTCGCTGTCCGAAAGCACCTCGTACGCCTCGTTTGCCTCCTTGAACTTTGCCTCTGCCTCGGCGTTTCCCGGGTTCATATCGGGATGGTACTTCTTTGCAAGCACGCGGTATGCCTTTTTGATCTCGGCATCCGATGCGTTTTTATCAACGCCAAGCACCTCGTAATAATCTCTTTTGTCTGCCATCTTAAATATCCTTTATAACCTGTTACGGGGCTGCCGCAAATTGCGGCAGCCCGTCGTGTATTACTTGTTGGAGTTATCCTCGTAGTTTGCGTCGTAGTAGGTGCCGTCGTTGTAATTACCGCCCTGTGCACCGCCCTGCGCGCCGTCTGCGCCCTGTGCGCCCTGCTGACGGTACAGCTCCTCGGAAACCTTGTAGAATGCCTTTTCGCAAGCCTCGGTGTCCGCCTTGATGGCTGCGGTGTCGCTGCCCTTCAGGGTTTCCTTGAGCTTGTCAATGCCCGCGCGAGCCTCGTTGATCGCCTCTGCACTGACCTTGCCCTCTACCTCGCCAAGCGTCTTTTCCATCTGGAATACCATGGACTCAGCGTGGTTGCGAGTGTCAACGGCTTCCTTCTGCTTCTTGTCCTCTTCAGCAAACTTTTCAGCCTCGCGAACTGCCTTATCGATATCCTCCTGAGACATGTTGGTCGAAGAAGTGATCACGATGTGCTGCTCCTTGCCGGTGCCCTTATCCTTTGCGGTGACGTTTACGATACCGTTTGCGTCGATGTCAAAGGTAACCTCGATCTGGGGTACGCCGCGGGGAGCGGGTGCAATGCCGTCCAGAATGAATCTGCCAAGGGTGGTGTTATACTCTGCCATTTCTCTCTCGCCCTGCAGCACGTGGATCTCAACAGAGGTCTGACCGTCAGCAGCGGTGGAGTAGATCTGGCTCTTCTTTACGGGGATGGTGGTGTTTCTGTCGATGATGCGGTTGAATACGCCGCCCATGGTCTCAATACCAAGGGACAGAGGAGTAACGTCCAGAAGCAGCAGGTCCTTGACCTCGCCGCCAAGCACGCCGCCCTGAATTGCAGCACCGATTGCTACGCACTCGTCGGGGTTGATGCCCTTGAAGGGATCCTTGCCGATGAACTTCTTAACAGCTTCCTGTACAGCGGGGATTCTGGTAGAACCGCCTACTAAGAGGCACTTGTCGATCTGAGAAACGCTCAGGCCTGCATCAGCCAGCGCCTTCTTGGTGGGAACCATTGCGCGGTCAACGAGATCCGCCGTGATGCGGTCGAACTCAGCTCTGGTCAGGGTTGCCTCAAAGTGCAGAGGTCCTGCGCTGGTTGCGGTAATGAAGGGCAGGTTGATATCTGCGCTCATCATGCCGGAAAGCTCGATCTTTGCCTTCTCTGCTGCGTCCTTGAGTCTCTGCAGCACCATCTTGTCCTTGCGCAGATCCACGCCGTTCTCTCTCTGGAACTTGTCAGCCATCCAGTCGATGATGCGCTGGTCGAAGTCGTCGCCGCCCAGCTTGGTGTCGCCGTTGGTTGCAAGAACCTCGAATACGCCGTCGGAAATTTCCAGAATGGATACGTCGAAGGTACCGCCGCCAAGGTCGAATACCATGATCTTCTGCTCGATTTCCTTATCCATACCGTATGCAAGTGCTGCAGCGGTAGGCTCGTTGATGATTCTCTTAACGTCAAGACCTGCGATCTTACCTGCATCCTTGGTTGCCTGACGCTGTGCGTCGGAGAAGTATGCGGGAACGGTGATGACCGCCTCGGTCACGGTAGTGCCGAGATAGCTCTCTGCGTCAGCCTTGAGCTTCTGCAAAATCATTGCGGAGATCTCCTGGGGGGTGTATGCCTTGCCGTCGATGTTGGTCTTGAATGCAGAGCCCATTTCTCTCTTGATCGAGATAACGGTTCTGTCGGGGTTGGTGATTGCCTGTCTCTTTGCAACCTGACCGACCATTCTCTCACCCGTCTTGGAGAATGCCACTACCGAGGGGGTAGTTCTGCTTCCTTCGGGATTGGGGATAACGATGGGCTCGGAGCCCTCAAATACTGCTACGCAAGAGTTTGTTGTACCTAAATCTATACCGATGATCTTTCCCATAATAATTTTTCCTCCTATATATGGTGATAATTAGATTTCTGAATTAGTTTGCGACGATGACCATGGCAAAGCGCAGAATTTTGTCGCCCTTTGCATAGCCCTTTTGGTAAACCTCGGTGATCTCGCCCTCACCGAACTGCTCGTCTTCGATATGCATGACTGCGTTGTGCTTTTCGGGATCAAAGGTCTCGCCCTTCTCGCCAAAAGCGGTCACGCCCATCTTGGCAAGTGCGTCTTGTGCGCCCTTGAGCGTCATGGAAAGTCCCTTTTGGAGCGCCTCAGCTTCACTGACACCGACTGCGCGCTCGAGATTATCCAGAATGGGAAGAATGCCCTTGAGTGCATCCGAATACGCGTCTGCGTAAATGCCGTCCTTTTCCTTTGCGGTGCGGCGGCGGTAGTTGTCATACTCTGCGATCATGCGCATGTACTTATCGTTAGCGGCAGCCAGCTCGGCTTTGCTTTCTTCCAGCTGCTTTTCCAGCTCTGCGATCTGCGCCTCAGCCTTTTTAAGCTTCTTTTTATCCGAACGGCTCGCCTTTTCCTCGGGCGCGTTCTCTGTTTCGACGGTTTCCTGTGCAGCAGCCTGTTCGGTCTCTACGTTCTCATCCGTCGGCCTTTGTGTCTGTTCCATTGGGTGTTCCTCCGTTCAATAGCTTAGTGTCCTCGCCCAGCATATCCGCGATATTGCCTGTCAGACTCTCTAAGGTTGCCAATACCTTGGCGTAATCCATACGGCGCGGACCGATGATGCCGATGGCACCGATCGTCTTGCCGTCCTTGACAATGTGTTTGTAAACCATGGCGGAATTGTTCATGGGTCCCGTCATGCCGCCTGCACCGAATACCACGTTGACGTCCTCGCGGTCGCCTGCGCTGACAAGATCCAGGATCTCGTCCTGCCCTTCCAGCGCGCCAAGCACGTGCTTGAGCGTGTCTCGGTCCTCAAATTCGGGGTATTGCAGCAGCTGATCAATACCGCTCCAGCGCACCTCGCCGTCATCCAGCTCGTTGAGCGTTTCGTACACCGCCTTGATCACGGGGGACACAAGGCTTGCGTGCTGCCCCATCTCGGCTTCCATGTTCATAATGATGGGCAGATTGATCTGATGCGAGGTCAGCCCCGCAATGCCGGCATTGAGCACGCTTGACAGACGTGCGGTCACGTCTGCGGTGATCTCCTGCTCGGTGTGAATGCTCTTGGTCTTGACGTCGCTTGAAGCGGCAACCATGACCACGATGAATTCGGTGGGTCTGATATAAATGATCTCAAAGCGGTTGATGCGTGCAGCACTTGCGCGGGGCTTGATGGCAATGCCCGTGTAGTTGGTCAGATTGGACGCAACGCGCGAAGCCGCCAGCAGCACCTCGTCCAGCTCGTGCATCTTGGATTTTAAGAGACCGCCGATCTCCTTGATGTCGTGCGCGGTCATTGCGTAGTGCTCGATCAGCGAATCGACGTAAAAGCGGTAGCCAAGCTCACTTGGCACTCTGCCTGCCGAGGTGTGAGGCTGTACCAGATATCCCATCTCCTCAAGCTCTGCCATTTCGTTACGAATGGTAGCAGACGAGCAGACGATCTGCTGATTTGCCATGAGCGACTTGGAACCGACCGGTTCACCCTCGGCAATGTGTGCCTCGACGATGGCCTTCAATATTAACTTTTTGCGCTCACTTAAGCCTTCGTGCTTGGTTGCCATAGCAAATCTCCTCTCTTTGGGTGCTTTTTGACGATTTTTAGCACTCTTTTTGTTCAAGTGCTAACCGCTGACATAAATTTAGCACTTTTCAAGCGTTTTGTCAAGTCCCTTTGGCAGTTTTGTTTGTTAATATTTTATGAACTCTGCTAATTTCGTGTCAAGAGTGCTAATTTGTTGTCGAAACACTATACGTGCAGGCAGTCATTGGTTAGTATGTAAATAATGGTGGGAAATATGCGTAATTCCATGCACAATCGCAGGGCGGGAATATGCAAAAAAACAACGCCTACGATACGTAAGCGTTGGTTTTTCGTTTGGTCTATTTCTTTTTCTTTTGGCGTTCCCTTTTCCGAGCTCTGAAATGTGCGATCAACCTGAGCAAATATTCCGCATAAAACGGCAGGCACAACAGTGCCTCAGCAATCAGCATCAATACCGAGAACACGGGCAGCATCACACGGGCATTGGCGTTATAAGCCTCTATCGTACGGTAGGTCTGCGTATTATCTTTCATGCCGACCACAACGCTGCATTCTTTGAACATACGAATTTGTGTCTTGTACGCGATCTCTACGCTATCACCGATAGCAAGGTTTTCTTTAACATCGGAAGTGCTCATTTCCTTTTGATTGCTTTGAACGTACAAGCGGTACGGTTGCCCGTTCACGGTAATTTCCAGATAACCTTTCGAACCGTGACCGCGATAAATTCTGAAGCCTGTGCTTACATCCCTGATATTCTCTACTTTTCCAACAACAGTCTGCGTATTTCTGTCATTACACGGCCACTCCGAATACACCGCGTTAGAACACACTGTCAAATAGCACAGTTGCACAATAATAAACCCCAGCCAGAATTTCCACGTAAGCGGAAAAAGTCGCTGCTTTTTCTTGTTTTTCTTATCAGCCATGGCAGTTCTCCTTTCGGTGGATTTTTAAGCGTAGGGCGGTGGCTTGCTGCCGCCGAGATTGGCGGGCGATCAATGATCGCCCCTACGGATATGGCGGGCGATTCGTCCAGTCGCTCCTACGCATCGAGCCACATTGTAGGGCGGTGGCTTGCTGCCGCCGCGGTTGGCTACACTTCATTGTAAATACGCTTCATATTTGCAAAGGACACGTGCGTGCCGTATTCGCACTCCTCCATGCCCTCGTATTCAAGGTAGATATCGCCGTCGAAGGACGACGCCTTGATGGTGCGCATGACGTCCCAGATATCAATATCGCCCTGTGCGAGAATAGAGCCGCGCAAAAACGTACCGTTGACCGAGCGGAACCACGAATTCTCACAGTTAAATTCCGCAGCCCCGCCGGGATCTCTGTGCGCGGGACGCACGTAAAAATCCTTCATGTGAATGGTCTTGGCAAAGGGGATCATCTTTTTGACGGCAATCTCGGGAATATCGTCCACGCAGGTGTAGTTGCCTACGTCCAGCTGATGCCCGAAATTATCACGTTTCACGCCTGTCATGATCTGACGCACGCGCTCCGAGCCGTTGGCGTGGAAGCCGTGGTTTTCAAGCAGTACCGTAATGCCCAAAGGCTTTGCGTAGTCGCAAAGCTGCTCGTAGGTAGATACGATCAGCGGCATTTCCTCCTGAAACTTCTCCATGGTATTTTCGCACATGGGGCGACGGAATGCGGCAGAATCCACGCGAATGGTGGGGATCTCCATATCCGACACCATGTCGATATGCTGCTTGACGCGCGCCAGCTCTGCAGCGTACTGCTCGGGCGTGAGCATTAAAAAGTTGGCGTTGAGCGAATAGTTGCCGATCGGCACACCAAGGCTCTTGCTGGCTGCCTTGAACTCGGGGCGCAGCGCGGGCTGCTCAACCAAGTTAAAGCCGAACGGCACCAGCTCCACGACCTCGGCACCCATTTCACAAATACGCTCAAAGGCGCGAATGGGGGTCATCTCCCCCGAACAAATCTTACGGGACACACCGTAGATGGATATTCCGAAACGAATCATAACGTTCTCCTTTTTGGGAATATTTCTTGCTTGTGTATTACAACGTTGCTTTTGCTTTCATATACAGAAACCGGTATATCTCGCTGACGCCATCAGGCTCATGAATCGGATAATAGGTGCCGGTTTTGCTTTGGATATACATGGTCGTATCGTCGATCTTGACGACCTTATCGATCAATGCGTATTCGATGCGCTCGCTGCTGTGGCGATACGTGCTCGTTGACTCAAAGGTATAATGATCGTCAAAAAAGCCGTACGTCGTCACAGTGTTGGGATCAGCCGACAGCTGCTTTTGGATCTTCGCGGAAAGCTGTGCTTTGCCGAATTGAGGCAGCAGAAAGCCGCTGATGAGTGCGAGCGGCAGAAAGAAAAAGCCTGCGTGTAACGTGTACCAGTGGTCAATGAAGAAATGTCCGAATATCAGTACGACACTCAGCGTGGTGCAGATCGTAAACAGGCACAAAAGCAATTTGCGGGTGGGTGCCGTGACGTGCCGATTCAATTTCAGCAAAAGATCATGCGTGTGTGCAGTGGTATTGGTCATAGCGTTCTCCTTTTATGTGATAAATGGCTCTTATGATTGATAAACGTGGTTCGCTTTTACTTCACAAGACCGTAACCGCCGGCGAATTTGCTGACCTCGCTGGCAACCACAAAGACCTTGTTATCGCAGCACTTGCGGATCTCGGCAAGCACGCGCTTGGTGCGCTTTCTGGGCAGCACGATAAAGATCATGTTCATCTTCTCGTTCGCGCCATGGCCGGGCAGCACGGTGTAGCCAAGGTTATTTTCCTTTAAGTAAGCGGTGATCTTTTCGGTGCTCTCGTCGTTTGCGATCAGCTCTAAGTTGGACGTGCCCAGCGCGATCTTGCCCTCAATGGTAGAGCCTAAGAAAAGACCCGTGGCGTAGCCCGCGCAATAAAAGACAAGGCGCAGAGGGTTATCGCCAAGCGTGCCGATAACGCCCGACACCACAAGACCCCAAATGATGCACTCAACAAAACCAAGACCCGCGGCTTTGAGGCGTTGCCCTTTGACCATCATGCAGGTTTTGAGCGATTGAATGGTAATTTCCAAAATTTTCGCCGCGCAGATCAAAAAGCAGACCAAGATCGGCGAAACGGACTCAAGCATTGCAAGAAATTCGGACATTATATATGCTCCTTTACGTAAGATCAATCAATACAGCACGGCAAGGTGCGCCCTCCGCGCCGCCGAGGTTAAGGGGTGCTGCGCAAAGCAGATACGTGCCGTCTGGCACGCTTGCAAGTCGGATGCCCTCCAAGAGCACCACGCCCGCACCGAGCAGGCAAAGATGCACCGCCATGGGCGCGGATTCGGGGCCTACGGTCTGCGATTCGTTGCCAAAGAGGTCGATACCGGCTTCGGCAAGCACCTGTGCAGCCGGGAGCGTGAGTGTCGCGTCACCCTTGACAAGCAGCTTTTTGCAATTCCCTGCCGCGGCAAGCATTTCTTTTGCATGCTCTGCCGAGATATCGCCCTCGTGGGAAATGACGCACGCCATGCCCACGGTTGCATCAAGCGGCAGCTTGTCCACCGTGTCGCCGCCCGCAATAAAATGCGCAGGCGCATCCACGTGCGTGCCGTTGTGCGCGCACATGGAAAAGGCGGTCAGATTGATCACGTCACCCGCGTCCAAGGACGCAAGCACCTCGCGCGCAGGCGCGGGGTCGCCCGGATAAACCGCGCAGGTAAATATTTCTTGGGAAATGTCGTAAATTTGCATACCAATCCCCTTTTTTGTCGTTTTTTTCATTATAGCAGAAAATCGGACGGAAATCAAGAGAATTTGCAATAAATACATGATGCGCAAACCGTCCGTCTGTAGGGGGCGACGTCCTCGACGCCCCGTCCTACACAAACAAATTTTTCACACAAAAAACAACATAGTGCCTGCCCGGGGCGTCGAGGACGTCGCCCCCTACCGTTTATTACGCCTCACGATCAACACCACAAATATTTATTGATATTCAATAAATTCATATTGACAATCAGTATTTTATGTGCTAAAATAAAAGCATGAACTTACGTCAAGGGGGGCGATGGAATGAAATTGGACATCAAAAACGCGTTTGCGATCACGGGCATTGTGGCGTGCATCGGTATGCTTGCGGCAATGGTACTGATCATGCTATATCTGCCGCCCTTGGTCTCTGCCCTGATCGATATTCCCGATCAGCTCGGCGACCGCAATCAACTGGGGGCTGACGGCAGACACATGATATTGCTCGATTCCTACGCCATGCTGGTCCTTGCCATGGTTTGCGACGCTTTGGTGGCTTGGCTGCTGGTGGGCGTGATACGCAAGCGTGAGCACACAAAGGGCTTTGGTTGGCTGATCTTTGCCATTGCGCTGTGCTGCTTTGGCGAGGGCTTGCTCTCTCTTTTACTGGTATTACATTTTCAAATGGCACTGTTTGTGGTATGCATTGCATTTGCTCTGGGGCTTTGCATGCTGATCGTGCGGCATTTGCTTGCACAGGCAGCCGACATAAAAGAAGAAAACGAATTTACGATATGAGGTGGTAAAATGATAATAATCAATTTAGACGTGATGATGGCAAAGCGCAAAATGTCGCTGAACGAGCTTTCGGACAAGGTGGGCATTACCCTTGCCAATCTCTCTATTCTCAAAAACAACCACGCCAAGGCGGTGCGACTCAGCACGCTGGACGCGCTGTGCCGCGCTCTTGATTGCCAGCCCGCGGACATTTTGGAATACGTGCCGGAGGCGTGCGCAGACGTGAGCGTACAGGAAAAGGACGAGGAGCTGCAGGTGCAGCCGTCAACCGTCAAAGGAGGGATATGAATGGATCAAAGCAGCAACAAAAAATGGTTTTCGACATCACGGATCATACTGTTTGCAATCAGCTGCATCATTCCTTTGTTTTTTATCGTGAAAGGATTTATGAAGCTATGCAGTCACGCACCAATAATGACTCCTTGTATGATACTCGGCATTTTTATTCTGCCGTTGGGTGCCATTATGCTGTTGTCTGCATGCAATTTTAATCCTTTACGGACTGTTTGGCGCGTCATTGCTGACATTGTCGTATTAGCAGCTTTGGTGTTTTTGATTTTGTTTTGTTTCTTGATAGGTCCTATTGTCTCTTTGGATCACTATGAACAAAACGAGGTTGCTGCACAATATACAGAGGTGCACGACAAAATTGACGCAATGCCGGGGCTCGATGAAATCGGAACACCCCAAAAAATGGATTACTTTGTATTCCAGCGTGAAGAATACATATTTGGTTGGCACACCTATACGCTTGTGTGCACCTACGATTCATCCGAATACGAGCAGCAAAAGGCTATGCTGGATCAAACATACGTTTTCCAAACCGAAGATATGGTTGCATGCGACTACGCCTGCACACCGTATGCAGAAATAGGCGGGTATGAATTCAGGACATTATCGGTGGACTATATTTACAAATACTTAGATTTTCCCAAGTACATGGTTTTCATAGCAACCAATGATGATACCAATCAAATCGTTTACATGTTTTATGAAGATCCCGATATAGATTACATTGGCAGACCCTTGGATAAGCATATCGAAAGCACGTGTGGGTGGAAGTATATCAGCAAAAGGATAGGTGACAAATGAGCCAAGCAATTACGATGAAGCAAAAAGATCATAAATATCTCGGATTGTTAGTGGGTGGTATCGGTGTGTATTGTATTGCAAAGGTTTTTTCTAAAATTTACGGTTTCATTCAAATGGCGAGAGTGATTGCAATCGTAGCATTGCTGATTGTCATGGTTCTCCTATTGACAAATTGCACCGTGGAGAAGACCGACATTACTGATTATCAACACATTTATAACGGTGCGGTAGAGGATTGGAACCGGGCGGCTACTCATGATGCCAAAAGAGATTCCCTGCTCGGGTTTGGCGAATACCTGTACAACTCGGAGCTGATTTTGTTCCCTCGCGAAACCCCGACAACCTTAACCGACTTTTATTTTCATTGGACACAAGGTATAGACGTTGACGGATATGCGATCTATTTCACCTGCACGCTTTCCGAGGATGCGTATGCATCCTTTGCACAGGGACTTGCCGATTTTGACATAACCAACCAAACAGGCACAGTAAAACCGTTGTATGATACCGAGCATTTTAATTACCCCACATATATTTTGCAATGGAATCATGTCGGGGAGCAATGGGAGGTACTGGAATACATTATGCTTGACGAGCAAGAACGTACCGCAATCTTTGTTTATACAATGAGCGAGCTGGAGCATATCGAGGAGCATTCCTCTTACACGGTAACGCCGTCGGATCTGCATTTCTTGGACGAGGATTTTTCCATTTACGAGGATTTTGAAAATAGCACGTATGACTTATCATTTTTGGAGTATTTACGTTAATCAATTACACAGAAGGGTTGAAATATAAATGAAAAAAGCAATCAATATTGCTCTTGCGTCCGGTTTTACTGTGTCGTATGCAACATTTTTGAGCTTAGGGATTGAATGCTCATGGATTATCTTTGGAATACTTTTAGCAAATGCTGCCTTTGGCGGCAAGCCCATGATTGAAGAATATCCGAGATTGGTTCCCTTTTGTGTGCTTGCAGGGCTTTTCGCATTGATCGCCATTCTTGTACTGGTATCTTTGAACGTATTTGTTGCAAAAAAGTTGAAAAACACCAAGATCACATGGATCATAGAAGCAGTTTGCACGATCGTGCTTTCCCTTCCCATGATCAAAATTTGGGAGATCGTGTTTGATTATTTACGAATGAATTTTTAGGGCACCTTCTGTAGGGGAGGATATTATCCTCCCGCCAGCGATGGGAATGGGTTAGCGTTTGGGCAATCCAATCATAAACCGATTTCGTACGGGAGGATAATATCCTCCCCTACAGATGTTTTGGATGCAGACAGGGCTGGTGGGTGATGCGCAAAAGCGACACTTCCGCTTGACAATTTCCCTGTTTCGCGCTATAATCATAATAGAAAATCAAACCGAACAGGAGCAGATATGAAAGTATTATTGATCAACGGAAGTCCTAATAACAATGGCAACACGGCGATGGCACTCAGAGAGATGGAAAAGGTGTTCTCGGAGCAAGGGATCGAGACCGAGTGGATTCACGTGGGCAACATGGCGGTGCGCGGCTGCATGGCATGCCAGACCTGCTATAAGAATGCCAAGTGCGCCATTGATGACAGCGTCAACGAGGTTGCAAAGAAATTTGAAGCATGCGACGGCATGGTGGTGGGCAGCCCCGTTTATTACGCGGGTGCAAACGGCACGCTGACTGCGTTTTTGGATCGCCTTTTCTACAGCACGCGCTTTGACAAGCGCATGAAGGTGGGTGCTGCGGTGGTGGCGGCAAGACGCGGCGGTCTTTCCTCGACCTTTGACCAGCTCAACAAGTATTTTACCATTTCGGGTATGCCCGTGGCGTCCGGACAGTATTGGAACAGCATTCACGGTGCAAAGCCCGGTCAGGCGGCTGAGGATGCCGAGGGCTTGCAGAGTATGCGCACCTTGGCGAACAATATGTCTTTCCTCATCAAGAGCATTGCGCTCGGCAAGGAAAAATACGGCTTGCCCGAGAAGGAAAAGAGCGTTTTTACGAATTTTGTCAGATAATCAAAAAGGTCTGCGTCCTTGATGACGCAGACCTTTTTTCAATTTTATGCCTTGGTGGCAAGGTAATCGCAGACGTCCTTGACCGTTTCAAACTTAACGGGCTCGGTGAACTGGAAGCCAAAGGCTGCCTCGATCTCCATAGCCAGCAGCATGACGGACAGAGAGTCCAGCTTGAGGTCTTCCATGAGCTTGGTCTCGGGAGTGACGGTGGAAACGTCAATTCCGGGGGTCACTCTTTCGATGATTTCTTTGAGTTTTTCAAGCATGATAATGTTATCCTTTCTTGATGCGGGAGCAAGCCCCCGCCCTACGTTATATTTTCTTGATATAGCTGCGGCGGCGTTTATGCTGGACAGTATCAAAATACTTCCATTGCGCCATGACCTGCGTATTGGTTTCGAGATTGAGATTGGTTTCGGCATACTCGACCTTGCCTGATTGCAAATACTTGATCATTTCCCAAAGCATGACGGCATTGACGCCTGCGGCTTGGTATTCGGGGCGCACCGCAATCAGACCAAGATCCAGCGTGCGCGGCTTTTTGGCGGCGCGCAGCACGCGGATCAGGGCTGCCGGGGTCAATCTTCCCCCGCTCTTCTGCAGTGCTTCACCGATACCGGGAATGCACAAGGCAAACGCGACCACGCGCTCGTTCTCGTCGCACAAAATCATGAGATATTCTTTGTTCAATATCAGCATGAACTGGTCGATCATTTGCTTTTTCATGTTCTCGGTGAACGGGACGGCACCGAACAGGTGCGCGTAGCATTCGTCCAGACAATCGAAAAAGCCGTCCTTATAGGTGTCTATGTACTTGCGTTTGGACATTTTGGAGGTATCCACCACGTGCAGCTTTGAGAGCTCCAGTGCGCGCTCGGCTACTCTGCCAAGCATGGGACTCGGCTCCTTGGGTGCACGCAAACGGTGCTCCAGCCAGTCGATCTCCTTTACGTATCCGCAGGCTTCCAGCAGCGCGGGATAGTAATCGTAATTGTACTGCTCTTCAAACGTGGAGAGCTGATCAAAGCCTTCGATCAAAAGCCCTTCGCGTTCCAGATCGCTGTATCCGAGCGGACCGCAAACGCTGTCCATGCCCTGCTCCCTTGCCCAGTTTTCAACTGCTGCAAACAGAGCTTTTGCCACGTCTGCATCGTTGACGGCATCAAAGCGGGTAAAGCGCACGCGCTTCTCGCCGCGCAGGTCGTTGGATTGTTTTTGCAGAATGCCTTGAATGCGTCCTACCACCGTTTTCCCTTGCATGGCAAGGAAAAACACGGTGTCGCAGGTATCGCTGTAGGCATGCTTTTTCTTGAATTGTGCCATTTCGTCTCCGTACAGAGGCGGCACGAAACAAGGATGATTCTTATATAGCTTTAACGGAAATTCTACGAAGGCTTTTCTTTGCGCCCGCGTGGATACCCGTACGATTGAAACGTCCTTCATAGGCAGAATTATTCGAGAGGCTCGTCCTCGCGACGCAGGAAGAGTAAGCCGTAGCCTGCCAGCCAAGGACCGTTATGACAGCCGCTGACAGGAGAGGTGATAACCTTTTCGTGGTTGGTCTTGATATCGTACTTCTTTTCGATCTCCACAAGATCCTCCAAAAGCGAGGTGCCCGTGTAGGTGTGCCACAAGAGATAATCCTTGGGGTCACGGTCGCCGATCATTTCCTTGACTACCTCGCAGGATCTTGCCAGTGCCTTCTTGGGGGTACGCACGCTCTGCAGCGCCACGATCTCGCCCTCGTGCGTAAAGTGCACCACGGGGCAGATATTGAGCATCTTACCCATGAACGCCTTACCGCCCTTGAGTCTGCCGTTGTAGATCAGGTAGTCCAGCTTTGCGTCAACGCCCACGAATTCCTGGTGCTTCATCATCCATGCAATTTCCTTGAGAATGGTCTCGGTAGGTACACCCTGCTGCACCATTTCCGCAGCCTTGATTGCCAGCATGCCCTCGCCAAAGCAAGCGATCTTGGAGTCGATGACGTGAATGGTCATCTTGTCCTTATACTGCTCGCTGACCAGACGGATGAGATTCCACGTACCGCCAAGGTATGCGCTCAGCGCAATGACGATGACTTCCTTGCAGCCTTCCTCATACGCTCTGTCAAAGCAAGCCTTGATTTCATCCTCGGTAGGCATTGCGGTTCTGGGCAGATTGTTCTTGGGGTCTTCAAGGGTTTCCAGCTCCTTGTAGAATGCATCGGGATCAAGATCCAGACCCTCTAAGTATTCCTTGCCCTTGAACAGCACGTGAATGCGAATGATGTCAATGCCGAGCTGACGGTAACGGTCGGGAGCGTATTCGATGCAGCCCGTAGAGGTACATACGACTTTTCTCTTGAGTTCCATAGTTGATCTCCTTTTCTATATGCCTTTTATCTTACGTCCTTGCCGTCAAACATAGCCTTGTTTCTTGCTACGTTGAGCATGATGGCAGAGGTGTTTTTGATCGAATCTGCGTTTGCTGCACCGTGCGCCTTGATAATGGGCTTACCGACGCCAAGCAGCTGCGCGCCGCCAAGCGAATTGAAATCGTAAATGCCCATCAGGTAGCCGACCAGCTTCATGATCTCGGGATTCTGCGTCTTCTTGGCGTACACTACGATATCGGTGATGATGCGCTTTGCAATGCCCTCGGAGTTTTTAAGCACCTGATTGCCCGCAAAGCCGTCCGCCACAAGCACGTCACAGTCGCCGGAAAGCGCGTTGGTGCCCTCGATATTGCCTACAAAGTTAAGTGCTTCGTCAGCCTTGAGCAGCGCGTGGGTCTCCTTGACCAGCTTGTTGCCCTTGGTCTCCTCTGCACCGTTGGACAAAAGTCCTACGCGGGGATTTTCAATGCCGTAGCACTGACGCATCAGATCCGTTCCCATATGCGCAAAATCCACCAGCATGGGGGCGGTGCAATCGATGTTTGCACCGGTGTCCACAAGGCAGGTAAAGCCGCCCTTTGCTGCGGGCAGAATGGCTGCCAGCGCGGGTCTGCGCAAGGGCTTGGCAGGTACAAAGCGAAGTGCGCCTGCGATCAGCGCGCCCGTGCTGCCTGCATTGATCAGACCCAACAGATCGTCGCGTGCGGCAAGAGCCTGCAACGCCTTGACCAGCGAGGACTCGGGCTTTTTGAAAATAGCCTCCATGGGGTTATCGTAATTGGTGATAGCGTCGGGCGCGTGCACGATCTCAATGCGATCTGCATCGTGCTCGACTGTGGAAAGATACGCGCGGATGACCTGCTCGTCACCAAACAGCGCGACCGACAGCTCGGGATTCTCGGCAAGTGCCATCAAAGCACCCTGTACAATGGTTTCGGGGCCCTTATCGCTGCCCAACGTGTCTATTGCGATCTTATAAGTTGCCATCATTACACTCCTTCATTTATTCTACTGCTACGAGATATCTGTATACCTGCTGACCGCCCACGAAGACTTCCACAGTCAGATCCTCATACGCGTCCTCAATCGCCTCGGTCATTGCCACTCTTTCGTCCTCGGTCACGTCCGCACCGACAAACAGCGTAAGGATCTCTCTGTCCTCAATATCCTCAATCTGCGAGAGCATTGCGCACATAGCGTCCATCTCGTCCTCGCAGGAACACACCAGCTTGCCGTCAAGGATGCCGATCGACTCGCCCTTCTTGACCGCCACGTCACCGATCACGGTGTCGCGGATCGCATAGGTGATCTCACCCGATACCACGGCGTTCTTTGCCTCAGTCATGTACTCCACCTGCTCGTCAGCATCCTCCAGCTCGGAATTGAACACGGCAAGTGCGCTATATCCCTGCGGGAAGGACTTGGTGGGCACGACGCGCACGTCAACGTCCTCGCAAAGCGTTGCCGCCTGCTGTGCGGTCAAAAGGATGTTGCCGTTATTGGGCAGCAGCAGCACGTGGTCGCAATCTAAGGTTCCGATCGCATCCACAAAATCCTCTGCGCTGGGGTTGGCGGTCTGACCGCCGTCTATGATGATATCCGCACCCAGCTCCGAGAACAGCGCGTGCATGCCCTCACCGCTCGCAACAGCGATCACGCCGTAGGACTTGTGTACCTTTTTCTTTTTCTCTGCAACCGTTTTCTCGGAATGCTGCAGGCTCATGTTCTCGATCTTGACCTCCAGAAATTCACCGTAGATCTGACAGAGCGTCAGCACGTCGGCAGGGGTCATGGTATGTGCATGTACCTTGAGCACGTCACCGTCACGCAAAGCGACGATGGAATTGCAATCCTTTGCTTCCAAGGACGCCTTGAATGCGTTCACGTCAAAGTCTTCGGGATCGCCCTTGGCTCTCTGCAATCTGACCAGTGCCTCGGTGCAGTAGCCCCATTCCAGCACGCTGTCCGCAGTAAAGAGATCGTAATTGACAGCGGGCTTTGCGCTCTGTACGCTCTCATAGCTGCCAAGATCCGTGACCTTACCGGTCAGCGCGTCGTACATGCCGACAAGCATGGCAAGGTAGCCTGCGCCGCCGCTGTCCACAACGTCTGCCTGCGCCAGCACGGGCAGCATTTCCTTGGTCTTGGCAAGCGCGACCTTTGCGCTCTCGATCAAAATCTCCAAAAGCTGCTCTGCGGTGGTATGCTCATCGGTATGCTGTGCCGCATACTCCGAGCTTTCGCGGAACACGGTCAGAATGGTTCCCTCTACGGGATTTGCCACAGCCGCATACGCGCGCTCAACGCCCGCGGTCAACGCCTGCGCAAGCTCGCCTGCGCAAACGCTCTCCTTATCCGCAACGGCTGATGCCACGCCCGCCATATACTGCGAAAGGATAACGCCCGAATTGCCGCGCGCACCCAGCACGCAGCCCTTGGCAAATGCGCCCATCTGTTCGCCCAGCGTGCCCTGCTCGTTCAGTCTGGCAAGACCGCCCTCCAGCGTCTTGGTCATATTCGTACCGGTATCGCCGTCCGGCACGGGAAAAACATTGAGATCGTTGATCTCCTCTATACGTGCGCGGATACCGCACACACTCCCTGTAAGCAGCGTGCGAATAACGCTGCCGTCAATTCTTATCGTTTCCATAATCTCTATTCCTTTACTTAGTTGCGGGAAGCAGATTTTTTGACATACGCTCAATGTATGCCGCGATAGCACCAAGGTCGGGGCGTTTCCCCTCCTCACCAAACAGCCATTGCGCAAGCACCTGCGAGGTGCCGCTGATCATAAACGTGGCTGCCATGCGGCGTTCGGTATTCTCACCGCTCTCGCATGCCTGCATCAGCCTCTTCTCCAGCTTGGAGACGAATGCATCCTTTCTGCCGCGATAGACCTCGCGCAGCTCCTCTGCGTATTTCTCGGTTGCACTCAAAAGCCCCTGCACGTACGCCTTGGGCGATTCAAACAGACTCTTTTTCTCTGAAAAAGCATTCATCAGCTTTTCCATACAGCTCTCTTCCAATTCGTTGGCAAGCGCGAACGAATCCACGTAGTGCTTGTAAAACGTGGTCTTGTTGATCATGGCAAGCTCGCAAATGTCCTTGACCTTGATCTTTTCCAGGGAATACTTATTACGCAGCGACAAAAACGCCTTTTTGATCTGGTTTTTGGTTTTAACGATGCGCAGATCCATACTGACTCCTTTCTCTTATGCAGTACAATTATATGTGAAAATAATCAACTTTAGTTGCTTATCCAATTATAGTCGAAAAATGTAGTTTTGTCAAGAGAAAGTGTTAAAAATTTCACGGTTTTTATTGACGGCTGAAGAAAATATGGTATAATAGGTATATATACTTTAATACATCAAAGTGAAGGAGCATGAGAAATGGCAAAAAGTGTACAGGATATTATGAGCATGATCCGCGAAAACGGCATCAAGATGGTGGATTTCAAAATGGTGGACATCAACGGTCAGTACCGTCACGTCACCATTCCCGCACAAAACTTTACCGAGGACACCATGAAAAGCGGCATTGGCTTTGACGCTTCCAACTACGGCTATGCAGTTGTGGAAAAGAGCGATATGGTGTTTATTCCCGACCCCGACACCGCGCAGATCGATCCCTTCTGCGACATTCCCACGCTGAGCATGACGGGAGACGCCATGATCATTGCCTCCCCCGAAAACAAGCCTCTTGCCCAGTACCCCAGAAATATCATCAAGGCAGCCGTGGCTCACATGCGCGATTGCGGCGTTGCCGACACCATGAAGATCTTGCCCGAGTTTGAGTTCTATCTGTTTGATAACGTGGGCTGGGAGGTCTCCCCCAACTACGTGGGTGCACACGTGGATGCCGAGCAGTCTTACTGGAACAGCGACAGCCAGGGTCACGGCATTATCGTGCCCAAGCAAAAGGCTTACCACGTTGCAAAGCCCTTCGACCGCTCTTACGAAGCAAGAAGCGAGATGTGCATGCACATGCTGGACGCGGGCATTGAGATCAACTATCATCACCCCGAGGTTGCGGCATCCGGTCAGTTTGAGATCGAGCCTCAGCTTGGTGAGGTAGTGCACATGGCGGATGCGACCATGATGATCAAGTATATCATTCATAACACCGCGCTCAAGTACGGCAAATCCGCTACCTTTATGCCCAAGCCCATTGCAGGCGAGGCAGGCAGCGGCATGCACGTGCATATGTTGCTGTTCAAGGACGGCGTTCCGGTATTCTCGGATGATGACGGATATGCGCACCTGAGCGAAACCGCGCACTACTTCATGGGCGGCTTGCTCAAGCATATCGCTTCCCTTTGCGCGCTGACCAATCCCAGCACCAATTCCTTTAAGCGTCTGGTGCCCGCCTTTGAGGCACCCGCCACCGCGGGATATGCAACCTCCAACCGCTCCGCGGTCATTCGTATTCCCGCTTACGCCAAGTCGCCCGACAAGCGTCGCTTTGAGCTGCGCAATCCCGATGCGACCTGCAACCCCTATTTCTGCTACGCCGCTATTCTGATGGCAGGCTTGGACGGCATTAAGAACAAGATCGATCCGCATGCAAACGGCTGGGGTCCCTATGACTTCAACCTCTATCATCTCTCCGACGAGGAAAAGGCAAAGCTGCAGCAGCTGCCTACGTCCCTGCCCGAGGCGCTTGACGCACTGGAGGCAGACCACGACTACCTGACCGCAGGCGGCGTATTCCCGATTGAGCTGATCAACAATTTCATCAAAACCAAGCGCGAGGAATGCAGAGCCATGGCGGCAATTCCCCACCCCGCTGAGTTTGAAAAGTACTATAACCTGTAATGACGAACAAAAAGAAGATAGTATGCTCTGTGCTGTGTGCCCTGATCGCGTTGTGCATCGCCTTTGGCGGCTGGGTGATCTGGGCAAACACGGCACCGGAGCGCACGGATTATAAGATCGCAAGTGCACGCTTGCCTGCCGCATTCGAGGGCTTTCGTATCGCACAGATAGCAGATTTGCACTGTGCGGAATACGACGAGGGCAACCAAAAGCTGCTGTCGATGCTCAAAGAGGCACAGCCCGATATCATCGTCTTTACGGGCGATACCTTTGACGAGCGGCATCCCGACAAAGCACCCACGCTGGAATTTTTGCGCGCGTGCATGGAAATTGCGCCCTGTTATATGGTCACGGGTAATCACGAATGCGCCATGAACAGGCAGGACTATTTTGCATTGGAGGCGCAGATACGCGAGATCGGTGTGGACGTGATGCACGCTGAAAAGGTCACGCTGACGCGCGGGGATGCAAGCATTACCCTTGTGGGCGTAGACGACGAAAACTACGAGGGCGTTCTGCACTCCCCCGAGCAGCTGCGCGCTCTTGCGGGCACGGACGGATTTACAATCCTGCTCTCCCACCGCCCCGAATACTTTTGGCGGTATGCCGAGTCGGGGATCGATGTGACGCTGTCGGGGCACGCGCACGGCGGACAGTTCCGCCTGCCCTTGATCGGCGGCTTGTACGCACCCGGTCAAGGCGCGCTGCCCGAGTATGACAGCGGTGTTTATACCTACCAAAATGCCAACATGGTGGTCAGCCGCGGCATCGGGCAAAGCTCGTTCCCGCTGCGCTTTAATAACCGCCCCGAGCTGGTGATCGTCACGCTTGGCGGCACAGACAAATAAAAATCAGGAGTTCGCGTATGGCAAAGCTACATTTTCTGAAATCGGTAACCGATACCATCAATACCTCGTTTATCATCGAGTCCAACGGTACGCTGATCGTCTTTGACGGCGGCTTTGAGAGCGAGGAGCCTTATCTTTACGAATATCTCAAAAACTTGGGCGGACACGTCAAGGCTTGGTTCCTGACCCACTTTCACAACGATCACTTCGGCTGCTTTCTGACCATGCTGCAAAAGCACCCCGATATCACGGTTGACGCGGTGTACTACAACTTCCCGCCCGACGAGTATCTCGTGCGCTGGGAGCCAAAGCAAAGCCACAATCCCACCGAGGTATGGCTGCAACTTTTCCGCGAGGCGATTGCTGCGCGCAACATCCCTACCGTGACCGCAACGGTCGGTGACGTGTATGCGTTTGACGGTGGTAACGTGACCGTGCGCGTGCTGCGCACCTACAATACCGCGTTCAATTACATCAACAATTCCTCGACCGTATACCGCGTTGAGGCGGACGGCAAGAGCATTCTGTTCCTTGGCGACCTTGAGCCCGACGGTGGCAAGGAGCTGATCAATATCGTAGATCACGCGCTTTTGCGTGCGGACTACGTGCAGATGGCGCATCACGGTCAGGGCGGCGTGGAAAAAGAGGTTTACGAGGTCATAAGACCCACCTATTGCCTGTGGCCCACCCCTTCGTGGCTGTGGGATAACATGGGTCCCGGCGGATACGACACGGGGACTTTTCGAACCGTGATCGTGCGCGGGTGGATCTCTTCCCTGCGATGCGTCAAGAAGCATTACCGCATGACCGAGGGCACGCAGGTCATTGATCTGGCAGCAGATTAAATCACACAAATCATACGCAACGTATCGTAGGGGCGATCAATGATCGCCCCTGCGGATTTCACGGACAGTCGGGGACGCCTGTCCCTACAGCGGTTTGTTTTGGAGGGCCAGGCCCCCCCGATTTTCCGCAGGTTTCATAAAAAAACGCGGGAGCAAGCCCCAATCTCATTAAGTTAAGAAAAGCGTATGTCGCACAAAAGAATAGAACGGACACGCGACGAAAAGGCGTCCCCCGAGGGGAAGCTGGCGCAAAGCGACTGAAG
>JAZOVZ010000089.1:0-46847 GCA_045658965.1 Eubacteriales bacterium | reverse complement strand
TGGAGGGGGGAAGGCTGGCGCAGGCTTGTTCCAAGCGCAGGGGGGAGAATGCGAATAGAAAGGTTTATGACACAAATGCGGCAACGGAAACTGCGACAAAGCATTAACGTTATATAAAAAAGCAGGAACCTGCTCATAATTGAACAAATCCCTGCTGTTTTACCGCTATTTCCGCAGCCCGATGGCGCAGCTCTTTTTCGTGATATTTTGCTTCGCGCAGTGGTATTATGATTGCCTCGGGGCAATCATAACTGATAAAAAACTGTGCGTTTTACCTTGCGCCGCGCGCGCCGCCGCTACGGCCGACGCCGCCGCCACCGCCGTGTCCCGGGCGACTGCCCGAGGAAATAATGGTGGTGGTCACGAACTTGCCGATCTCATGATCCCTCTCGCGCGTCAGCTCCAGCTTGGCAAAACGGTCAAGCGGATAGGACTGCGAGGGGTTCTTTTTCTTGTAGCTTGCAGCAATGCTGCTTACGCTGGCGCCGCCCGCGATCGCACCCGCGATCAGCGCAACGATCAAAATCAACACCCAAGACACGCCAAGTCTGCCCGCATACGCCTGCGCGGCAAGCTCTGCATACGCGCAAAGTCCCTCGACGTAAGCGTCGTCCTTCAGATTATAGTAAACGGTACTGTCGTCCAGTATGTAGTCGATCTCCTTGCCGTTGATCTGATAATCCGCCTCTTCAAACGTATACAGCAAATAATAGGTTTCAAACGTCGTCTTCTCCACCACCATCAGAATGGCGGTATCGTTTCCAAAGCCCAGCAGCTCTCTGTAATACTCCTTGGGAAGCTCCTCAAACCAATTCCCACAGTACAAGTACGCGCAAACGCGCACGCCCGTTTGCTCGGAAGCCTGCTGCAGTGCCGCATCGATTTCCTCTTCCTCGGCATCACTGAGCAGATCGTCCGCGTCATACACGTTACCCAAGCCGCCAAACTCCGCCGTTTCCTCCTCGGCTTGCGCGTGGGCGGGCAGCACGCAAAGCATCATCAAAGCAACCAGAATGATTGCAAAAATACTTCTTTTCATCATAACAGCAACCACCCCACAGCAAAAAGTACTGCGGCAACCGCCGCCATGACAGAGGCGAACGTGACGCCCAGCTTGAACTTACTGATGGGCAGCTCGCCGTACACCTTGCCCGTATAGCCGTTCATGGCGTACTTATAGATCTGCCCTGCCTTGTCGCGGTAGGTCAGCACCCACACAGGCATCAGCGCATATTCCCAATGGCTTTGGTGGATATCCAGCTGCGGACGCGCGCCCCCCACCTCGCCGTTGATGGTGCCGCGCAGCAGTCTGTCTGCATACCCGACCATGCGCTCTCTGATCTCTTCGCTAAGCGAATCGCGCTCCACGTCGCGCTTTTTCGCCACAAAACCGGTCAGATAAGGCGCGGAAAACTCCTCAAGCGACTCGGAGGGGTACGGCAGCACGCCCTCCAGCATTTCCTTATCCTCGGTGGAAAGCGCGCTTGTGACGATATCCTCAAAATGGATCTCGCCCTCGCGCTCAAACTCCAGTCTGGTGGTCTCGGTGTATTTGACGTTACCCACGATCCAGGTGCGGATGCGCGTGCCCTCTGCCGTCATCGACGCAGAGGAATCCGCATCGGTGACCCAGAAAGGATAATATACGCCCGTGATCTTCTCTACCTGCTCGGCGCAGAAGTAATCGCGCGGCACGTAGCGGTGACGCTTGGCGTACGCCAAAAACTTTTCGATCGCCTGCTGCTTGCCGAACTTGAACGGGATGACCTTATCGGGGCGGAACGCGCCCGACAGCTTGTCCGAAAGCACAACGGGGTTGTGGCAGAAATAGCAGAAATCGGCAACCGTCTCGCCATCCGCCATGACCTCAGCCCCGCAAGAGGGACAATGGTAGGCGCGCATCTGCTCACGAAACGCCTCGTCCTGCGCTTCTCGCTCTTTTGCCTTTTCGGCACTGCCCGCTGCGTCCAGCTCGTCCTTGCCAAAGTCCGAAAGGCAAAATTCACAAGCAAATTTACCCTTTTCGGCATCAAAGAGCAAGCCCGCACCGCAGTTGGGACATTGATACGTTACAGTCGTCTGTTCCATATGCTGATTTATGCGCGCTTTGCGCCGCATTCGGGGCAGAATTTGCCCGCGCCCGTATTCTTGTGTCCGCACTCGGTGCAGAACCACGCGTCATCCTCAGGCTTCTTTGCGCCGCATTCGGAGCAGAACTTGCCGGTATTGGTCGCACCGCAAGCGCACTTCCAAGAGCCTGCCGCCTCGGGCTTCTTTGCCCCACAATCGGAGCAGAACTTACCCGTATTGACAGCACCGCATGCACACGTCCAGCCGTTAGCAGCTGCTGCCGCGTCCGCCGCAGCCTTCTTTTGCTCTGCATCGCGTGCGATCTGTGCCTGGTTGGACTGGCTTGCCGCAGCCATAAAGCCGCCGCCCGCATTCATGCCCATACCCATGCCCATGAACGCCTGCGCACTACCGTTTGCATTGCTGCCCGCAGCCTCAAAGCCGCGCGCCATTGCGCCCTGCACGTAGCCCTCACGGATGGATGCGTCACCCAGCATTGCGCCCTGATTGCGCATATTGATGAGATTCTTGCTTTCCTCGTCATAGGAAACGCTGGCAATACCGACGCTGAGCACCTCCATGCCGCGCATCGCCTTCCAGTCGTTGTCCAGCTCGCTTGCCATATAAGAGGACAGCTCGCGCGACTTACTTGCCACGTAGGAGATGCGAATGCCGTCCGCAGACATGCGGTTGATGGCTGCCTGCAAAGCCTCCAAAAACTCGGACAGATACTGCTCGTTGATGCTGCTGACGTCTACGCGGTCTGCGTTCTTGGGCAGCACCGCGGTATAAAACTTGATAGGATCGGTGATCTTGATGGAATACGTACCGTGCGCACGCAAAAACAGCTCTGCATTATAGAAGTTATCGAAATAGTTGACGGGAGAACGCGTGCCGAACTTGATGCCCTTGATCTCCTGCAGATTGATAAAGTACGCCTTTTGCGCGTAAGGTGCAACGCCGCCAAACTTGACGCGGGAGAACGCATCCTTGAGCGAATCGCCAAACTCGCCGCCGAACAGCGAGGGAGCGGAGGAATTCTTGACCTCGTAATAGCCGGGCTCTGCGGTATAGTCCACGACCTTACCGCCGTCCATCAGCATCATGAACTGACCGGGATAGACGTGAATGATCGAGCCGTTGGAAACGGTATCCGACGTGCCCTTTTTGTTGTTGTTTCTCTTGTCATTTGCGCGAACCGTCACACCCTTGGTAAACACCGTGGTGTCACTCATGGCATCGGCTTCAATGACCTCTAACCATTGATCGGCAAGTGCACCGCCCACGGCGTGCATTGCAGCTTTGATAATACCCATGTGTAGGTCCTCCTTATATAAATATTTTTATCCATCCGCCGCACGGCGGATTTCATCGCAAAGCGATTTCATCCACATAAGTGGATTTCATCCGTCCCATAAGGGGCGGATTTCATTTGATCGCGGTGGGAACAAACCCCACACTACGGGATCCCCGGTGATTTGTAGGGACAGGCGTCCTCGACTGTCCGCCTTACGCATTACTGCCGTAAGGCAACAGCTCCAGATCCTCGTTGTGCTCGAGTGCCCAGGTCACCGCCCAGTTACCGGGGAACAAGAGAAGATCGTTTCCGCGCACGTCCTGGATCCACTTGGTCTCGGCAGACAGCTTGAGCTTGGAGGGGTCGATCTCCTTGCCGTCCTTGCCGCTCACGTAGCGAATGATATCATACGGGATCTCGCGCTGGATATATCCCACGCCGTACTCGCTCTGCATACGGAACTTGAGCACGTCATACTGCAGCACACCGACCACGCCTACGATCACGCGCTCCATACCGGTGTTGGGTTCAAAGAAGATACGGATCGCACCCTCCTGCGCGATCTGGTTCATGCCCTTGGCAAACTGCTTGCGCTTCATGGAGTCGATCTGCTCCACGTACGCGAAATGCTCGGGAGTAAAGTTGGGAATGCCCTCGTACGTCACCTTCATGCCGGGTGCGCAGATGGTATCACCGATCGAGAAGATGCCGGGGTCAAACACACCGATAATGTCGCCCGCGTAGGCAACCTCAACGCCCTCGCGCTCCTGCGCCATCATTTGCTGCGGCTGGGCAAGCTTGATGTTCTTGCCGCCCTGCACGTGGAAATATTCCTTGCTGCGCTCAAATTTGCCCGAGCAGATACGCATAAAGGCGATTCTGTCGCGGTGCGCCTTGTTCATGTTTGCCTGAATCTTGAATACGAATGCCGAGAAACGCTCATCCAGCGCCTCGATCTCGACGTCGCCCGCCTTGTGGGAAAGGGGCGGGGTGGTCATCTGCAAAAAGCTCTCCAAGAAAGGCTCAATACCGAAGTTGTTGAGCGCCGAGCCGAAGAACACGGGAGAGAGCTTGCCCGCGCGTACCGCGTCAAGGTCAAAGCCAAAGTCCGCAACGTCCAAAAGCTCGATCTGCTCGGCAAGGTTTTGGCGCAGACGCTCACCGATCAGCTCGTCAAGGCGAGCCGTATCGTCAAAGTCTACGGCAATGCCCTGCAGACGGTTTCTGCCGCCGTGGAAGTTATCAAAGGTCAGAATCTGCTTTTTCTCGCGGTCGTACACACCCTTGAAATCCACGCCACAGCCGATCGGCCAGTTCATGGGATAGGTGCGGATGCCGAACTCCTGCTCAAGCTCGTCGAGCAGATCCAAGGGATCGCGCGCCTCGCGGTCCAGCTTGTTGATAAAGGTAAAGATCGGAATGCCGCGCATGGCACAAACCTTGAACAGCTTGCGCGTCTGCGCCTCGATACCCTTTGCCGCGTCAATGACCATGACCGCGCTGTCGGCAGCCATGAGCGTACGGTAGGTGTCCTCGGAGAAGTCCTGGTGTCCGGGGGTATCCAGAATGTTGATGCAATAGCCGTTGTAATTAAACTGCATCACAGACGAGGAAACCGAGATACCTCTCTGCTTCTCCAGCTCCATCCAGTCCGAAACGGCGTGCTTATCGCTGTGCTTGCCCTTGACCGAGCCCGCGGTCTGGATCGCACCGCCGTAAAGCAAAAACTTTTCGGTCAGCGTGGTCTTACCTGCGTCAGGGTGCGAAATAATGGCAAACGTGCGGCGTTTTTCAATTTCGTGTGCGCTTTGCGTATCAATCATGTTGTAAAAATCCTTTTAGAAAAAATAGTTATTCATATTATTATAGCACGATTTTTTATAAAATGCAAGAGCTGCGGGCACTTTCGGGCACAAATGTCGAAACAAAAGCAAAGTTTTCTGAAATTAAATGAAAAAAAGGCTTGACAAATCGAGATAAAAGAGGTATAATATTGCCTGCGAGTTATGCAATGGCCGCTCGCAGGTACATGGAGATGTACTCAAGAGGCCGAAGAGGCGCCCCTGCTAAGGGTGTAGGCCGGGTAACCGGCGCGAGAGTTCAAATCTCTCCATCTCCGCCAACAAAAAGGAACCTACCACATCGTGGTAGGTTCCTTTTTGTTCGCTCCGATGTCGAGATTTGAACCTAAGGGTGACGGTTACCGCCGGCGCGAGAGGGAACGAGCCCGACCGCTGCCGGTGGCAGGGGGAGGGAGGGCGAGTGAGTGAGCGAACAAGGAGTATCGGGAGCGCGCCACGCGTACGCGACCGAGACGACTATGTTCGCGAGGTGCGACGGAGTCTGCCAGCGGCAGACTCCTAGATACGTCACCCTACTGCGACCTATATTCGTAATCCCCTACCGCAACGCGGTAGGTTCCTTTTTGTTCGCTCCGATGTCGAGATTTGAACCCCAAGGGTGACGGTTACCGCCGGCGCGAGTGAGTGATGCAAACGAATGTTCGCGAGGTGCGACGGAGTCTGCCAGCGGCAGACTCCTAGATACGACACCCTTCCGCGACCTATATTCGTAATCCCCTACCACGATGTGGTAGGTTCCTTTTTGTTCGCTCCGATGTCGAGATTTGAACCCAAGGGTGACGGTTACCGCCGGCGCCCCCCGAGTGTCATCCTGAGCGGAGTATGAAATCCCGTTTATGTTGCAGAATTTTATGAATACTCTTATTCGGGATTTCATACGGAGTCGAAGTTTTGCATAGTGTAGCGGTATTTCGCAACAAATTGCGAAATGGCGCGGAACGAAGCAAAACCGACGAGGAAGTGCGTTTTGCGCACGACCGAGGAAGGGATCTCTAAGCGGTTTACGACACGTCTGCCTGCGCTATGTAACATTTGAACGTGATCGATTTGGGATCGCTTTGAAAACGTAACAAAGGCTGAGCAGACATTGAGGAAACCCTTTAGAGATCCCGCTGCACATTCGCCTTTGGCGAATATTTGCGCTTTTGCTTTATTCCGTGTCCTGCTCGCGCGACGGACACTCCATGCCGCAAAAGTTCGACTCCAGGCTACGCCTTCCGCTCAGGATGACACTCGGGGTGAGGGGATGCCAACCAATACCAAAAAATTTCCCCTTTCGTCTTGCATTTTCCCCGATTCGGTGATACAATAGATACAAATCAAGCAAAAAAGGAGACCGATATGGAAAACATCCGCATTCAAGACAACCTTTATACATACGTCAACCAAGCAAAGCTTGACGAGCTGGTGATCCCCGACGACAAGCCCACGGCAGGCGGCTTTTCGGAGCTTGGCGACAGCGTGGAAAAAATTATGATGGGCGAATTTGCAGCCCTGAGCGAAAGCGGCGCATACCCCAACGAGCACCTTGAGAGAGCCTGCACGCTTTACGCCATTGCCAAGGATGCAGACCGCAAGGCAGCACACGGCATTGCTCCCGCGCTCAAGGCGCTGTCCGTGCTTGATCAGCTGGGCACGCTTGAAGATTTTTCCCGCCTTTACAAGACCCTTTCCCTTGGCGGCATTCCCACGCCCATCAACATCGGCGTTGACACCGACATGAAGAACACCAAGCAGCACCTGGTTTACATGCAGGGCGCGAGCGTGATTTTGCCCGACACCACCTACTACCGTCCCGAAATGGCTGCGCAGAAGGAGCAGATCATCGGCATCTGGACGAGCGTTGCTTCCGCAGTGCTGGCACAGACCGACCTTGCCCCCGAGGCGCAGGCACAGTACGTAGCCGACGCGCTTGCCTTTGACGAGATCATTGCAGGACTGGCAAAGTCCCGCGAGGAGTGGTCGAGATACGTGGAGATGTACAACCCCATGGACACCTCCGCTGCGGCAGAAATGCTTTCCACCATTGATTTTACCGCCATTCTGACCGACCTGTTCGGTCACGTGCCCGCGACCGTTATCGTCACCGAGCCCAGATACTTTGGCGACTTTGCCAAGATTTTCAACGCTGACACGCTCGAGCTTTACAAGCACTGGGCATACGTCACCGGTCTGATGAGCGCGTGCAACTACCTCTCCGAGGAGCTGCGTGAGCTGGGCGGCGCATACATGCGCGCGCTGATGGGCATTGCCAAGATGCAGGATATTGAAAAGTTTGCATACAACCTCGCTTCGGGTATGTACTCCGAGCCCGTGGGCATTTACTACGGCGACAAGTATTTCGGCCAAGAAGCAAAGAAGGACATTACCGAGATCGTATATCAGATCATCGACACCTACAAAAAGCGCATTCAGACCAACGAGATCCTGGGCGAAGAGACCCGCGCAAAGGCAATCCTCAAGCTGTCCACCATGGGCGTCAAGATGGGTTATCCCGACAAGGTCAGACCCATTTACGAAAAGATGGTCTTCGACTCCGAAGCGTCCCTGTTTGACATCGTGCGTTCCCTGCAGGCAGTCAGAGAGCTTGCCTCCTACGAAAAGCTGAACAAGCCCACCGAGCCCGAAAACTGGGCAATGCCCGGCCACATGGTCAACGCTTGCTACGATCCCTTTGTCAACGATATCACCTTCCCCGCTGCCATCCTGCAAGCTCCCTTCTATTCTCTCAAGCAGACCAGAAGCGAGAACTTAGGCGGTATCGGCGCGGTCATCGGTCACGAGATCTCGCACGCATTTGACTCCAACGGCGCAAAGTGCGACGAAAACGGCAACATCAACAACTGGTGGACCGACGAGGACTTTGCAAGATTTGACGCCAAGGTCAACGACATGATCGCGCAGTTTGACGGCATTGAGCTGCCCCAGGGCAAGGTCAACGGTGCGTTTATCGTGTCCGAGAACATGGCGGACAACGGCGGTATGTCGGTCACGCTTGACATCATGGGCAGCACCGAGGGCGCATCCTACGAGGAGTATTTCACCAACTGGGCAAGAGTATGGTGCCAGAAGGCAAGACCCGAATATGCACAGATGCTGCTGGCAGTTGACGTGCACGGTCCCTGCATCCTGCGCGCAAACATGCCTCCCCGCAACTTCCCCGAATGGTACGAGACCTTCGGCGCAACCGAAAACGACCAAATGTACATCGCTCCCGATAAGCGTATTGTCATCTGGTATAATAGCAGTCACCCAATAGAGGAAGAGCAAGCCCCTCCCCTACCCGGTTTTGGTTACACCTTGCATTTATTGGCAAGGATCACCAAGCCATCGTGCGGTAGGGGAGGGGCTTGCTCCTCCTCTATTGGTACAAAGATATTTTATAAATACCCTCCTATTTCCTCTTGACAAACCACTTTACCCGTGATATAATAACACTCGATATATAACACCTGTTATTTTTAGGAGGTCCACATGCCACCCAAAGTAAAAATTACAAAGGATGAGATCATTTCCGCCGCGCTGGAGCTTTTGCGCCGCGAGGGCGAGGCAACCGTGAACGCGCGCAGCATTGCCGCCGCGCTGGGCTGCTCGACCCAACCCGTGTTTTCCAATTTTGCTTCCATGGAGGAGCTGCAGAGCGCGGTGATAAACGCGGCTTATGCATATTATCGCAGCTATCTGACCGAGGAAATGCAGGGCGGCAAATACCATCCCTACAAGGCGTACGGCATGGCGTATATCCGCTTTGCGCGCGAGGAAAAGGAGCTGTTCCGCGCACTTTTCATGTGCGACCGCAAGGGACAGCCTCTCATCCCCTCCCCCGATTTTTCCGAGTCCGTGAACATGATCATGCAGGCAAACGGCATCTCGCGCGAGCAGGCAGAGCTGTGGCACATGGAGATGTGGAGCTGCGTGCACGGCATCGGCACCATGCTTGCCACGTCCTTTTTGGACCTTGACGAGGACTTGATCAGCCGCATGATCAGCGACGTTTACCAAGGGTTGATTGTAAGACACGCGGCAACCCAATAGCTCCCGTAGGGGCGACTGAACGAATCGCCCGAAAACACGTTATATCGAGAGCGCGGGCGATTCTTGAATCGCCCCTACGCAAACAAATTTTATTAACTTTGACAGAGGTATCACATGAGCTACGCCATAGAAATCAAAGACTTAACCAAACGCTACAAGGATTTGGTAGCGGTGGATCACCTGAGCCTTGACGTGCAAAAGGGCGAATTATTCTCGCTACTCGGCGTCAACGGTGCGGGCAAGACCACCACCATCAAAATGCTCTCTTGTCTGACCGCGCCCGACGAGGGCGACGCGCACCTGCTGGGGCACAGCATCAAGAGCGATGCTGCAGCCGTCAAAAGCGTGATTGCAGTATCTCCGCAGGAAACCGCAGTTGCGCCCGGACTTTCGGTACGCGAAAATTTAGATCTGATGTGCGGTGTGTACGGCTTTGGCAAAGAGAAAAAGAATGCCAAAATTGCCGAGCTGACCGATCTTTTGGGTCTTAGCGAGGTGCTCTCCAAAAAGGCGGGCAAGCTTTCGGGAGGCTGGCAGCGACGCTTGAGCATTGCCATGGCGTTGATCAGCGAGCCCGAGATCCTCTTTTTAGACGAGCCGACGCTGGGACTTGACGTGCTGGCGCGCAGCGACCTTTGGGACATTATCCGAGCACTCAAGGGCTCTGTGACCGTGATTCTGACCACGCACTATATGGAAGAAGCCGAGGCGCTCTCCGACCGCGTTGCCATTATGAAAGACGGCAAGCTGCTGCTTTGCGATACGCCCGACGCCATTAAGCAGGCGGCAGGCACGGACTCGTTTGAGCAAGCCTTTATCAAGATCGTCAAGGAGGTGCGCACATGAGAATGCTGACCTTTGCCAAGAGAAACACTTTGGAAATTTTGCGCGATCCGCTCAACCTGTTCTTTGGCTTGGGCTTTCCGCTGGTACTGATCTTACTGCTCTCGATCATTCAAGCCAACATTCCCGTCTCACTCTTTGAGATCGACCATCTCACCCCCGGCGTGACGGTATTCGGGCTTTCCTTTATGACCCTCTTTTCCGCCACCTTGATCGCCAAGGACCGCGGCTCGGCTCTTTTGCAGCGTCTTTACACCACACCGCTGACGCCCGTAGACTTTATTTTGGGCTACACGCTCCCCATCGTTCCCATTGCCATCGCGCAAAGTGCCGTGTGCTACGCGGTCGCGCTGCTGCTGGGGCTGACTCCCTCTCTCAACATTCTGCTCGCCTTGGTTATGATCATCCCCGTCTCGCTTCTCTTCATCGGCATGGGGCTTTTGTTCGGCAGTATTCTGACCGACAAGCAGGCGGGCGGTGTTTGCGGTGCCCTTTTGACCAACCTCTCGGCATGGCTTTCGGGCATTTGGTTTGACCTTGATTTGGTGGGCGGCGTGTTCAAATCTGTTGCCTACGCCCTGCCCTTTGTGCATGCGGTGGAAATGGAACGCGCGGTCATTGCGGGCAATTTCGGGGATATCCTGCCCCACCTTGCGTGGGTAATGGGCTATGCCCTGCTGTGCCTGCTGGCAGCGATTTTGCTGTTTTTGCGACAGATGAAAAAGCAATAACCGTAGGGGCGGATTCCATATCCGCCCCCTTGCTTTTGCGGGGCATTCGTGAATGCCCCCTACGGTTTGGAAATCCGTAGGGGCGATCAGTGATCGCCCGCCCCCGTATTTCGGGCGCATACGGGATGCGCCCCTACGGCTCATTTTGCATCCTGCGCCACTCTTTTGGCATAAATTGTTTACATTTGACGCTATCTTTTTGCGCGTGGCTGTGTTACAATGGTCACAGTAAATTGACAGGAGGCACAGTATGCAATCCAAGAAAAAGCGTATCATCATCACCATTGTATCCATCGCACTTGCAGTCGTGATTCTGGGCGGCACAATCGGCATTTACGCCCTTTCGGTCTCCATTTATTCGGGCAGCTTTAACTACCGCTGCACCACAAGCGAGGAGGATGCATTCGACATCTCGGAATTTCCCGCGCTGGAGCGTGACCGTCATACCTTTGCCACCATGCAGGGGCACACTTTGGTGGGTTACCTTTACAAAAACACCGACGTCCCCGCTCCCAAAGCCGTTATCGTCTTTGCGCACGGCATGGGCGGCGGCGGACAGACAGGCTTCATGGACATTTTTGATTTCTTGTGCGCCAAGGGCTATTACGTATTCGCCTACGATGCAACCGCCAACGACGAAAGCGAGGGCGAGGTCATGGGCGGCTTGCCGCAGGGCTTTATCGACCTTGACTACGCCATTACCTACGCACAAAGCCTTGACGAGCTGCAAGATCTGCCCTTTATGCTCATGGGATACAGCTGGGGAGGTCTTTCGGTAGTCAACGCGCTCAACACGCACCCCGAGGTCACAGCCGTTGCATCCCTTGCAGGCTGGAACAAATCCATGAACATGATCGACCACCGCGGCTGCGAGATGGTTGGACCCGTGGCAAAGCTGCTGCTCCCCTTTGCATCGGTCTACGAGTTCTTTGAGTACGGCTCCTACGCCTTCAGCACCGGCATGAAGGGATTTAAAAACAGCGATTGCGCCGTCATGATCGTGCACGGCGAGCAGGACGACACCATTCCGATCGATTACGGCTACGGCACGTATTACAAAAAGTACGCAAGCGACCCGCGCTTCACCTTCAAGAAATACCCCGACCGTGACCACGGCGTGATGACCTTGGAGGACGGTTCTCTTGATACCGAGCTGATGGCAGAGATCGCAGCGTTCTTTGACGCACAGCTAAGCGACTGAAGCTCTAAGCCCGGATAGGAAGTGAGCCGGGTGTTGTGAATCAATATGCCAACAGTTGTAGGGACAGGCGTCCTCGACTGTCCGCCCTTACAAGGTCGCTTGTTTGCGGACAGTCGAGGACGCCTGTCCCTACGAAGTGAATCGTGTCCCAATCTTAATATCTTAATTGTCCCCGCGTTTTCTTGACACGCCCCGCACCCTGTGCTATGATGAAGTTGCAAAAACCCATCGGCACAGCCGGGAAAGGACGTAATTATGCAGCTTTGGACACCCGAACACGCCAAGACATTGCTCCCCGCATTAGGAGTGTTTCTGATCATTTCTATCCTTTTACGCCTTTGGCTCAAAGAAAAGCCGTGGCAGGTGCGCATGATCCCCGTTCAGATCGTTGCCGTCATTCTTGTGCTCATTGAGATCGGCAAGCAAGCCGTTTCCATCTCGCGCGGCTACGACCTCTACCACATTCCGCTGCACTTTTGCTCACTGGTACTCTTTACCCTGCCTGCGTTTGCCTTTTATCGCGGCAAATACCTGCAGCAGGTGGCAAGCATTGCCGTGGGCTTTACCGCCGCGGTCTTTGTGCTGACCGCCATTTATCCCGCACTGATCTACGGCTCATGGAATATTACCGGTTATTTTAGCGATTACCTGGACTTCCACACCGTCACCTTCCACAACCTTGTGATGCTTGCCTTTATGCTGATCGTGGCACTGGACGTGTATACGCCAAGAAAAGGAAATTGGAAATTCCCCGTGTTCGGCATCGGCGGATACTGCGTCGTTGCCGCCGTCGTGTCGCATCTGCTCAAGACTAATTACAACAACCTTTATCAATGCAATATTCCTCCCCTGGAGAACGTGCGCCTTGCCCTGCACGGCATGATCGGCTACGTGCCCACGCAGATCCTTTACGTCATTATCGTGACCTGCCTTGACATGGCGTTCACGCTTGGTGCGTACCATTTCTTCCGCCTGTGCAGCCGTTTGGTGCGCGGGAAGGAAAAGAAAGCAAAGTAAACCGAATACATCCACCAAGCCCTCGCGATGCGGGGGCTTTTTGTACAGCCGATCCCCCCTTGTGTGTCATCCTGAGCGGAGCGGGAAAGGCTGCGGATATGCAAAAGAACACGTAACGTTAGCAACAGCCTTGTACGCGGAGTCGAAGTTTTGCAGAGCGGAACAACGTGAAGCGGAGCAAAACCGACGAGGGCGTGCGTTTTGGCGCACGACCGAGGAAGGGATCTGCAATGGGGGTTCTCAATGTCTGCTGAACCTTTGAACTGATTTTCCTCGTTCCGATTTCCTGTTTTCTCTACCCCACCCGCTTACTATGAAATGCAACTTCGGTTGAGCAGACATTGAGAAAACCAACGCAGATCCCGCTGCACATTCGCCTTTGGCGAATATTTGCGCTTTTGCTTGCTGCGGTGCGCTTTTTGCAACAAGTTGCAAATATCGCATCCTCGACCCGCAAAAGTTCGACTTCGTTCGGTCGTACAACGACCTCTCTGCGCTCAGGATGACACATGGGGGACAGTTTTTCCTTGACAATCCCCCCGTTTTATGCTACAATCAAGGTAAAGAATAATCCATACGGGAGGGTCAATACATGAAGGTTTACACCACCGATTATATTACCGGCAAAACCCTTGAAACACTTGGTTTGGTTGAGGGCAGCACGGTGCAAAGCAAGCACATCGGGCGCGATATTGCCGCAAGCTTTAAGACCATTGTGGGCGGTGAGCTCAAGGGATACACCGAAATGATGAACGAGGCACGCAAGAAGGCGACCGCACGCATGATCGAGCAGGCAGAAGCAATGGGCGCTGACGCAATCGTTGGCGTGCGCTACGCATCCTCCGCTGTGATGGACGGTGCTGCCGAGATCATGGCGTACGGCACGGCTGTGAGATTCATTTAATACACGTATCGGGAGGCATTTATGAACTACACGCTTTACAGATTCGACGTTTTCCCCAAGGCATTCCTTGGAGATCGCGAAACCACCGTCACCATTCAGCCGCTTGACCAAGGCTCGAATTTGATCCCCGGGCACACCTACACCATACACGTGTGCAAGGTCAACGAGGCAGCGCCCTATCATTATCCCGAATACACCGGCCGCAACACCTACACCGTTGTGGCTGACGAGGACCACTGCCTGCGCGTGACCGCATTCTTCGCAGGTGAGGGTGAGCACTACATCCGCATTTGCGATAAGCCCGACGGGCATCACCTTGTGCAGGTATCTGTCTACTCGCTTGCCGAGGACATGGCAGGCAGATATCCCTACAGAGGCGACTTGCACATGCACACCAACCGCTCGGACGGTGCGCACGCCCCCGAAAACGTTTGTGCCAACTACCGCTCCTACGGCTACGACTTTACCGTCATTTCCGACCACGAACGCTACTACCCCTCGCTGGAGGCAAAGGCATACTGGAAGGATCTGACCGACCTTTGCATCGTACAGGGCGAAGAGGTGCACCTGCCCCACAACGACGTGCATTACGTCAACTTCGGCGGCTCTTACAGCATCAACGCGCTGGTCTCCCCCCGCCCCAATACCGAAAAGGCGGGCGACGATCTTGCGTGGCGTTCGCTTGACGGAAACGCGCCCGACACCATGACGCACGAGGAATTTACCGCCATGATCAAGCAGCGCGCGCAAAAGGTTGACCGCGAAAAGGAATCCGAGCGCATGAGCTTTGCCGTGCTGGAATGGATCTACGAGCACATGCAAAAAAACGGCGGCTTGGGCATTTTCCCGCACCCCTACTGGCTCTCGGATATGATGCAGCTGCCCGAGGATTACACCTACTACGTATACGAAAAAGCACCCTTTGACGCCTTTGAGGTGCTGGGCGGTGAAAATTACTTCTGCCACAACGGCTTCCAGACTGCTCTGTACTACCAAATGAAGGAAAAGGGCATTGACCGCGCCGTGGTGGGCAGCACCGACAGCCACAATTCCATCTCCGAGCACAACCGCAATTCTCTGATCTGCTCCACCATCGTCTTTGCAAAGGAAAACACCGACCGTGGGCTGATCGATGCAGTCAAGGAAAAATATTCGATTGCCGTTGACACCATCAGCAAGGAATACCGCCTTGTGGGTGACTTCAGACTCATGAAGTACGCTTGCTTCTTGATGGAAAACTACTACCCCCTGCACGACAAGGCTTGCGCTGCCGAGGGTTACTTTATGAACAGATACATTGCGGGAGACGAGCGCGCAAAGCAGATCCTTGCCGATATGAAGGGACAGATTCCCGACATGATCAAAAAATACTTTGCACTGTAAGGAGCACGACTATGCTGAATTATCTGAGTGACTTTTTCAAGGAATTTGACTATCGCGAGCAGGACGCGGCACACCTGATGTCCTGCGCAAATCAAATTGCAGAAAACGATGCTGCGCGTGGGTATTTTGAGCAAGCGATCTATGCCTACGAAGCGGATATGAACTGCGATTACGGGCAGGCGATGCACCAAGCAAGACGCGCCGGCAACGCGGTGGGCGTGCACAACTTTACCGCTGAGCTCTTGCTCTTTATCTGCCTTTCCCGCAAGCTGCGCGAGCGTTATATCGAAAACGGCATTGACCTTGCCATCTGGCACGACAGCATGCTGGATCTGCGCTACAAGCTTGACGAATGCCTTGCCGTTTACGGCATTTGCGGCTCCTTTGTGGCAGGCTGGTTCCCCGGATTTTTCAATCTGACCCGCTTTGCGCTGGGCAGATTGCAGTTTGAGCTGCACGAATTTGACCGCGACTACGAGGTGGGCGGCGTGACCGTCCGCAAGGGTGACAAGGCGATCAATATGCACATTCCGCGCTCGGGTCAGCCGCTTTCTCCCGCGCTTTACGAGGACTCCTTTGCACGCGCCAAGGCGTTTTTCAAGGACACCTTCCCCACGGATCAGCCCGCGCTCTTTGTCTGCCACTCCTGGCTGCTCTACCCCGACACGGCAAAATTCGTACCCACACACCTCAACGTTTGCAAATTCCTTTCGGAATTTACCATTCTTGACAGCCACTACAACAACGGCGAGGACCTCTGGCGTTTGTTTGACACCTTAGAGCAGCATCCCGATCGCCTGCCTGCCGACACCTCCCTGCGCCGCGCATTCGTAGCCCACCTGAAAGAGGGCGGACGCGTGGGTTGGGGATTTGGCATTTTGTACCGCTGATATGAGAGCATATTTACAAGATTTTTTTGCCGAGTCTGGCTATGATCCGACCGACGCGGCATTTCTGTTGTCGGCGTACGATACTGTCATGGCAAACTCCGAGGCAGCCGCGCTGTTTGACGGTGCGATCGCGGCTTACGAGGCGAACGCCGATTGTGACTACAACGCGCTGAATGCAGACACAAAAAAAGCAGCGCGCCTGGTTGGCGTGCACAATCACACAACCGATCTGCTGCTTTATATCTGCCTTTCCAAAAAATTGCGCGACAGGTATGCCGAACGCGGCATTGACGACGCGATTTGGCACGATTCCATGCTTGACCTTAGGTACAAGCTGGAGGAATGCAAGCACGTGCGCGGTGTGTGCGGTATGTTCGTGGCGTTCTGGATGCCGGGCTGGTTCAAACTGACCCGCTTTGCGCTGGGCAGATTGCAGTTTGAGGTCGTGGACTTCGGGCGCGAATATCAAAAGGACGGCATATCGCTGACAAAAGAGAGCAAGGTGCTCAACATGCACATTCCGCGTTCGGGGCAGCCGCTCTCCCCTGCGCTTTACGAGGACTCCTTTGCGCGCGCCAAGGCATTTTTTGCAGACCAATTCCCCGAGGGGCGCGTGCCCTTCGTGTGCCATTCCTGGCTGCTTTATCCGCGCATGAACGAATTCGTGTCCGAAAGCAGCAACGTGCGCAAATTCATGGAGGAATTTGAGATCCTTAGCTGGGACGACTCGGACGGTGAGAGCCTTTGGTGCCTGTTTGACACGGCAGAACGCAATCCCGACCGCTTACCCACCGACACCTCGCTGCGCCGCGCGTTTGTGGAACGCTTGAAAAACGGCGGCAGAGTCGGCTGGGGCTACGGCATACTCTTCCGATAATCACGGATGAAAGTTTTTGTTCGACCTTTTTTCAAAAAGGTCGCAGATTCCAAGGGCAGCGCCCTTGGGCGCGCCCGCAGGCGCGAAACTCTTCAAATACGCCGTTTTGATTTGCGAAGCAAATATGTTCTTCTTTTTGCGGCTACTTGCTCAAAAAAAGAACGGAGAAAGCTTTTTCAGTGTATCCCCTTCCTCGATACACTTGAAATGAAAAAGGTCTACCATAGATTTCAATTATTGCCTTGGAATTTTGAAAAACAAATATATACAACCTTAAAAAGAAAAAAGGAGTTGACAAGTCAACTCCCATATGCTATAATAATGACGGAGAGAACCGATGACGGTGCTCCCCAGTCTAATAAGTTAAAAGAATTAACCGCTTAGCTTTGGTCGGCAGAGGCGGGTAATTCTTTTTATTATGATTATCAATGTAAGTTAAAAGTGCTATAATGAGTCCTGCAAGCAGGAACAACAGCTCCCAAGTCACATACATCTGCATCACCTCCCCTCTCGGGAAGGCAAAAAGAATCTGCGTTCCCGATCAAGGGAAGCAACCGCCACCGTATGGCTCTCTCCGGACACCCTTTGTGGTGCCGAGAGATATTATACCATGATTTTGGTCGTTGGTCAACATGATTGTCAAAAAAATACATATTTTGTCACCAGTTTTTAATATGCGCTCGAGGTATTAAGTGAGCAAACCGTTTCCGTACTTTTCTTTGACACCGCTGGCGCAAAGAAAAGTACCATTATTTGCAAGCAAATGAAACGGCGTTGGGAAATTTCGCGCCTGCGGAGGCGACCAAGGGCGCTGTCGGTTGCCTTTTGGATGTTGAATTTCGCAGAAATTCAGCATCGGGTGGCGTCACTAACACTCGAAATATCAGCAGCATTCACACGCCACTATGCCTTTTCGAAAAGGCTCGATCCAAACTTTTCATCACGCGCTCTCCCCTTGACAAGCAAAAAAACGCACGATGCTTCTGCATCGTGCGTTTTTCTATTGCTCAAAAGCCAAGATTAGCCAAGCTTTGCGCCGTTAACCTTGATGCCGGGGCCCATGGTGGAAGCCACAACACAGCTCTTGATGTACTGACCCTTTGCTGCTGCGGGCTTTGCCTTGATGATGGCACCCAGCAGAGTGTCAAAGTTCTCCTGCAGCTTCTCAGCGCCGAAGGATGCCTTGCCAATGGGGCAGTGGATGATGTTGGTCTTGTCAAGACGGTACTCGATCTTACCGGCCTTAGCCTCGCGAACTGCGCGTGCTACGTCGGGGGTAACGGTGCCTGCCTTGGGAGAGGGCATCAGGCCCTTAGGACCCAGAACCTTACCCAGACGGCCGATAACGCCCATCATGTCGGGAGATGCGATTACAACGTCAAACTCGAACCAGTTTTCCTTCTGGATCTTTTCAGCGTACTCAGCGCCGCCAACGTAGTCAGCACCTGCATCGATTGCAGCCTGTACGTTGTCACCCTTAGCGAATACCAGGGTTCTTACGGTCTTACCGGTACCGTTGGGCAGGACTACTGCACCTCTGACCTGCTGGTCAGCGTGACGGGAGTCAACACCCAGACGAACGTGTACTTCTACAGTTTCGTCAAACTTAGCCTTGGAAGTCTGGCATACCAATGCAAGAGCTTCTGCGGTATCATACAATCTGGACTTCTCGATCAGCTTTGCGCTATCGGAGTACTTCTTACCCATCTTTGCCATTTCGGTATACCTCCTTCTTAGTCTTCTACCACAACGCCCATGGAGCGTGCGGTGCCTGCGATCATGCTCATAGCAGCCTCAATGCTTGCTGCATTCAGGTCGGGCATCTTGGTCTCAGCGATCTTTCTGACCTGTTCCTTGGTAATGGTTGCCACCTTGTTCTTGTTGGGCTTTGCGGAGCCGGATTCCAGACCGCATGCCTTCTTGATCAGAACGGGTGCGGGAGGCGTCTTGGTGATAAAGGTGAAGGAACGGTCTGCGTATACAGTAATGACAACGGGGATCGTCAGACCGATGTCATTCTTGGTTCTTTCGTTGAACTCTTTTGTAAATACGGGAATTGCAACACCGTACTGACCCAGAGCGGGACCTACGGGAGGCTGAGGAGTAGCCTTACCTGCGGGCAGCTGCAACTTGATATACCCTAATACTTTCTTTGCCATTTTTACTTAACCTCCATATGTGGTACTTGTGCGGGAGAATTGCAGAATTTTTCTCCCTCCCACTGATTCTGTCCATGACGGGACAGAGTTGTCCGTTTTACGGACACTTGATCATGTTTCAGATCTTTTTAGTTTGCGGGCTTGATCATGGATGCATCAAGCTCAACGGGCATGTCACGGCGTCCACGCTTTACGAGCACCGTTACGTTCTTCAGGTCATCCGAGATAGACTGGACAACACCGGAGTAGCCCTCAAACAAGCCGCTTACAACCTCTACCGTATCGCCAACGTTGAAGGAAAGCTTTACCTTTACCTCTTCAATGTTCAGCGCCTCAACCTCCTCGGGTGAAAGAGGGGTGGGACGGGATCCGGGGCCGACAAAGCCGGTCACACCGGTGATGTTGCGAACAGCATGCCAGGATTCGTCGGTCATCACCATCTTGATCAGTACGTAGCTGGGGAACACCTTCACTTCCGTGATCTTTTCCTCGCTGCCGCTCTTTTCCACGATGGTCTCCACGGGAACTCTGATATCAAAGATCAAATCTCCCAGACCGCGGTTTTCCACGATTTTTTCTAAGCTGGTCTTAACTTTGTTTTCGTATCCCGAATAGGTGTGCGCCACATACCATCTTGGGCCTACGTTCATGGAATCAATATCGCTCATTACTTGGTCACCAGTTTGTTGACCCACTCTACGAGCAGCTCCAGCAGGCTCTTATCGAACCACTGCTGTTCACCGCCGGCACTTGCACCGCCGATGAGCTTTTCCAGAGCCAGGTTGAACAAGAAGATCACCAGAGTGATCGCTACGACAACCGCCAGAACAACAAAGGTGTTCTTACGGGTCTCCTTCCAAGAGCTCCATACAATTCTCTTCTTCTCACTATTGAGAGCACGCAAAAATTCGCCAACCTTCTCCTTCTTGACGAAGCAGAATACTACGCCTGCAATCAGACCTGCGATAACAAGACCCCATACGACGATCTTGGTCCAATACAGAACTCTTTCCTTGTCGGAGTTGACACGAGTGAAGTTGTCTTGCCAGAAGTTCAGAGTGGTCTCTTCGGTGGTGGTTGCTGCGGTAGTTTCCTCAGCGGTCGTACCTGCGGTAGTTCCTTCACCGGAAGTCTCTTCGCCGGAAGTTTCTTCGCCCGTTGCAGCCTCAGTCGTTTCCTCTGCAGGAACCGTAGTCTCTTCTGCGGCAGGAGTGGTCTCCTCAGCAGCAAAAGCGCTAACGGTGAACAGAGAACAAGCGAACACAACTGCAAGCAACAGAGCAAGGAGATTTCTTCTTGTGATTAAAGCAGTCATTCTCTCTCCCCCCAGATTACTTGGTTTCTCTGTGAAGAGTGTGCTTGCGGCAGAATTTGCAGTACTTCTTGAGCTCGAGTCTGTCAGGGTCGTTCTTCTTGTTTTTCTTGGTGTTGTAGTTTCTCTGCTTGCACTCGGTGCATGCCAGAGTAACCTTGACTCTTACGTCATTAGCCATTTGTTCGGCACCTCCCATTTAAATTTATTTGGTTTTTCCCTTGCGGGAAAACCCGTGTACCTCCCTCTGAAAACGGAGCACCCATTGCCCTTTCGGGCGGCGCGAAATGGGCGCAATAAAAAAGCCCTTTTGCAGAGGTACAGCCATTATACCACCACATGCAAGGGCTTGTCAAGTGTTTTTTGAAATTTTTTCACAATTTTTTGCATATTTTTTTATGAAAAGTGACAACAGCACGCGTGCTCCGCCCAAAATCCGTTTGCCGCAGGCAACATCATTTGTGCGGAGCACAACATCATTGGCGGCATCGCCGCCTCATCATTTGCACCGCAGGTGCAACATCATTTGCGCGTAGCGCAACATCATTGGCGGCATCGCCGCCACATCATTTGCACCGCAGGTGCAACATCATTTGCGCGTAGCGCAACATCATTGGCGGCATCGCCGCCTCATTGCCGTCAGGCAATCACTTCTGCGCTTTCGATCACGATGGGCTCAACGGGTACGTCGTCGTACCAGCCCACGCTGCGGGTCTTGGTTGCGGCAATTGCATCAACCACCTCGATGCCCTCGGTCACAGCACCGAACGCTGCGTACTCACCGTCCAAGTATCCTGCATCTGCGTGCATGATAAAGAACTGAGAGGATGCCGAGTTCTTGACCTGCGTGCGTGCCATGGAGATGACGCCCTTTGCGTGGTGGATATCGTTCCCTGCAAAGCCGTTGGAGCGGAACTCACCCTTGATGGACTTAGCGGGCTTTTGATTAAAGCCGTCATCCATGCCGCCGCCCTGGATCATAAAGCCGCGAATGACGCGGTGGAATATCAGACCGCTGTAAAAGCCCTCGCCCACCAGCTTAACGAAATTTGCAACCGTTTCGGGTGCCTTGTCGGGATACAGCTCTAACTTGATATCTCCGTAATTCTTAATATGCAATACTACGTTGGGATTGCTCATGATAAATTTCTTCCTTTCATTATATGTATGTGTGCGTCGCGGGCGATTCATGAATCGCCCCTACGCATTGTATGTTTGTGTTTACAGATTCAAATTGCCTTCGTAGGGTCGATTCACGAATCGACCGCGGGAGACCACAGGTCTCCCCTACGAAATGACGGGGTTGCGTTTTCAAATTTATCCTTCCCGTAGGGGCGCACTGTGTGCGCCCGCGGGCGATCGCTGATCGCCCCTACGTGTTACGTGTCTGTGTTTTCAAATTCAAACGCTGCGCCAAGCAGCTCGTAAAGACGCTCCTGCTCTCCGCTCACGTGCAAATACCCTGCCAGCACCTCCATGCCGGTGGCATTGCGATACTCGGCAACCGTTGCACCCTTGGGGACGTTGCCGTGCCCCATATTTCTGCCGCGGCGGAACACCCCCGCCTCGGTTTCGGTCAGCATGGGCTGAATTTTTTGCATAGCCTTTGCCTGCGCGCCCGCGCGGACGTAGTCCAGCGATTTTTGATTGAGCGCCGCAGAGGTGGAATATCCCGCCTCGACCAGCCTTTGCCGCACGTACAGCTCGATGACCGCGTCGCCGAGATACGCAAGCGCGGGCGTGGTCAGCTCATTGATCGGCCTCATAACGCCTCCTCCGCGCTTTCCTTCGCGCCCTCTTCAGCCTTTTTCTTTGCCTCCTTGCGCGCACGCTTCTCTTCTTTTTCGCGTGCCTTTCTCTCCTCCTCGCTCTCGGGCAAGGGGAAATCCTCTAACATTGCCTTGGCAATATTACGGAAGTACGCGGACAGCGAAGCGACCGTCAGCAGCGTGACGAAATAATCCTCGCCCACCTCGCTGTTCAAGTCCTGCTCCTGCATGATCTGCTGCACGGTATCGGTACAGCGGTGCTTTTGTGCCTGCTTGAGTGCCATGGCTTTATCGTAAGCGGCAATCAAGGCTTCCCCCGTATAGTCCTCGGCAGTATAAATGCCCTGCATGACCCTGCCGATCTCCTCAATGGACAGCGTATTCTTGAGCGAATACACCACAAGCATCTGCACGATCTGCTCCTTGGAATATTTCTTTCCCTTGACCGGCGTGATCAGCCCGTCCTTGGAATAGTTATTGATCATATTCTTGGTCAGCGTACGGTCCGTCGAACCGTTGCCCTCGCTGCCCTTTTCGGCAACCAGCTGCAGTATCTGCTCCAGATATAAATCTATGGAAGGGATCTCTGCGCTGACCAGATCGGCATCATCCACCGCCTGCTCCATCAGCGCGCGAAGCTTTTGCGCATCCATATCCGTTCTCCTTACATGATGTGGTATTGATAACCATTATACACGGTTTTCGTGCGTTTTTCAAGCCCCTTGCGCAACTTTTTTGCGCTTTCTGACGCGGATCAGATAAATAATGGTAGAGATTATGCTGAAGCACTCACCCAGAATGCCGCCCAGCGAGAAAGAGATCACGGTATTATTGATCAACCACAGGGGCGAAATGCCCAGCAGCTGCCCCCAGCGGATGGTGCGGTCATTGCCGTACCACATGCACACCGTGCCCACGGTCATTGCCGCGAACGAGAACAGCGCGCCAAAGCCCATGCCGCCCGCCGTTGCGGAGAACACGGTTGCCGCCAAAAAGGCGACGTTGAGCGCAATAAACTGCCACAGCTTTCTTTTTTGCTCGGATTGCAGCATAACCACGCCGCGGATAATGCCCAGAATGTTCATCATCGCACCCGCCACGTTGCCCAGCAGCAAAAAGCTGACAGCATAGAATATGTTGCCGCTCATTTGCGCTGCGTAAAATAAAATCTTGTTTTTGAATTGGAGCGAGCTGATGATCAGTATCATACCGATGATACCGGTCAGCTGCCCCCAAAACTCCGGTGTCATCCAACGTCCTCCTGTACCTTGAGCTTTACGGGCACGCACACCCTTGCCTTTTGGATCTTGTGTGCCTGCATGGGTACTGCCTTGACCGCTTGCTTTGTGCGCGCGGGCGGCAGGTCGCAGGGCTTGACGTCCGTGGGCTTGACGCGCACGGTGGGGAAGGCTTCCCACGCAAGGTCGTGCGTGCGCCCATTTGTGGTGCGCTCGGGACGCTGTGTGCGCTTGACGCCAACCGCGAGGGATTTATACTCCCCCTCGCCCGTTTTGCTGTCGTACGAAAGGCGCAACGGAAACAGCGAAAGAGCCAACGCGCCGCCAAGCAGCAGCCCGATCTTGGTGGAAGTTTTCATTTTCCCCACTCTCTCGCCAAGTCCCGACACATCACGCGCAAGACCCACCACTTTATCAGCGGTATTAACGATTTTTGAAGCGGTATTCACCACTTTGTCAATTCCGCTCGTGTCTTGATACAGCTTCATAAGGTACTCCTTATTACAAAATATCAGTTGCGCAGGCTGTGAATGGGCGCGGGAATACGTCCGCCGCGTCCGATAAACTTTGCAGGAGAATACTCGCGCAGCGCCATAATGGGTGCAGTGCCCAAAAGTCCGCCAAAATCGACGCTATCCCCCACCTGCTTGCCATATGCAGGGATAATACGTACCGCAGTGGTCTTATTATTCACCACTCCGATGGAAATCTCGTCCGCGATCACACCGCAGATGACAGCCTCATCGGTGTCGCCGGGCACGGCGATCATATCAAGACCGACCGAGCAAACCGCGGTCATTGCCTCCAACTTTTCGATCGACAGCGCACCGCGCTCGACCGCCGCGATCATACCTGCATCCTCGGAAACGGGAATGAATGCGCCCGACAAGCCACCCACGTGCGAGGACGCCATGACGCCGCCCTTCTTGACCGCGTCGTTGAGCATGGCAAGGCACGCCGTGGTGCCGTGCGCACCCGTACTCTCAAGACCCATACCCTCAAGGATATGCGCCACCGAGTCACCGATGGCAGGCGTGGGAGCCAAGGAGAGGTCCACAATGCCAAAGGGCACGTTCAAAGCAGCAGACGCCTCGGAGGCGACCAGCTGACCGACGCGCGTGATCTTGAACGCCGTCTTTTTGATGACGTCCGCAAGCGCGGACAGATCACAATCCCCCGCTCTTGCAATGGCGCTGGACACCACGCCGGGGCCCGAAACGCCCACGTTGATGACGGTATCCGGCTCACCCACACCGTGGAATGCGCCCGCCATAAAGGGGTTATCCTCGGGCACGTTGGCAAATACCACCAGCTTGGCGCAGCCGATCGACTGGTTATCCTTGGTCAGATACGCCGCGCGCTTGATGGTCGAGCCCATGAGCTTGATGGCATCCATATTGATGCCCGCCTTGGTGGTTGCCACGTTGACAGACGAGCACACCATTTGCGTGGTAGCGAGCGCCTCGGGGATGGATTCGATCATCTCTCTCTCGCCCGCCGTCATGCCCTTATGCACCAGCGCGGAAAAGCCGCCGATAAAGTTAATACCGGTCTGCTCTGCCGCTCTTTGCAGCGTGTGCGCGATCTTGATATATCCGTCGCGGTCTGCTCTGCCGCCCACAAGCGACACGGGCGTGACCGATACGCGCTTATTGACGATCGGAATGCCGTACTTTTTCTCGATCTTATTGCCGGTCTCGACCAGCTTTTCCGCCTTGGTCGTGATCTTGTCGTAAATGCGGTCACACAGCACGTCCACGTCGTCACTGACGCAATCCAGGAGCGAGATGCCCATGGTGACCGTTCTGATATCCAGGTTCTCCTGGCGTATCATGTTGATAGTCTCTAAAATATCTCTGGTTTCGATCATAGCAAATAACCCCGATCAGATGTGATGCATGGTGTTGAAAATATCCTCGTGCATGGCGTGAATGGTCAAGCCCTTTTGCGCGCCAAACGCCTCCAAGGTGTCTACAAACTGCGCAAAATCCACGTTCAGCTTGTCAATATCCGCCAGCATGATCATGGCAAAGTACTCCTGCAACACGCTTTGCGAAATATCCACGATATTCGCGCCCAGCTCCGCGCAAACGCCTGCCACGCCCGCAATGATACCCATACTGTCCTTACCTGTTACCGTAACGACCGCTTTCATATTCCTTACCTCCGCAATACTTTAGTTAGTTACGTTTATTATACTATATATTCGCGCGCGTTGCAATAGAAAAGGCGTAAAAAAACGCACAAATCGGTTGAAAAGCAGTATACTTTATGCTATAATAAAGGCACAAAGACGCGTTTGCAAAAAAGGAGGGGTACTTATGAACCAATACGAATACATTGTCAAGCAAAAGAGCGAGGGCGTATGGAGATGGCGTCGCATCATGATGATCGCGCTGTACGTCGTGTTCAATCTTGCTTACCTGTTCGCCTTTTTGATGACCTTCCCCTGGGCGATCACCTTCCTGCCCCTGCTTGATTGGGTACTGATCTATTTTACGTGGCGTTTCGTCAGCCCCGAATACGAATATTCCACGCTCTCGGGTGAGATTACCTTTACCACCATCTGGGGCGGCAAGACCAGAAAAAAGCTGTTTACGGTCAACATCCGCGATTTTGCCAAGATCGCTCCCTACGACGAGGCAGCTGAGGCGTACGTGACGTCGCAGAAATGCACGCGCGACTTTAAGTGCATGTCCTCCCTCTACGCCCCCGACCTCTACTACGGCATTTTCACGCTGGGCGAGGATAAGTGCGTGGTGTATTTTGAGGCAACCGAAAAGGCACTCAAGATTATGAAATATTACAACATCGGCACGGTGATCGTTCCCACCACCAAATAAGGAGGCACAACATGGCACAGAAAAATCAACGTGAATTCACCCTGCACATGTCCGAGGACATGCTGCGCAAGTTTATCTTTATCTCCGAAAAGGAGGGACGCACCCCCAACAATCAGTTCCTTTTCATGCTGCGCAACAGCGTTGCCTACTATGAAAAGACTAAGGGCAGAATCTCGCAGGCGGATCTTGCCAAGATTGACCTTGCCGCCCACGAAGGAGAGAAAGGAGCCGAGAATGAAAACAGTTGACAACAAGCACCTGCCGCTTAAGATCACGCACGAGCTGGTGTGGGATCCGAGCATGGACGACGACACCTTGCGCGCTTTTCTCAAAGGTCGCCTGCAATCCCTTGCCGACAAGGGCTTCGGCGGCGTTGTCACCAACGTATCGGGACGCAATTACGCGCGCGATCCCGAGGAATGGCGCAAGATGGTGATTGCCATTGATACCGCTTGCGAGATGGGCTTGCGCGTATGGCTCTATGACGAAAAGGGCTACCCCAGCGGCGGCGCAGGCGGACTTACCGTGGACGCCAACCCCGACTTTGAGGCGGTCGGCTTGGTCATGCTCACCCGTGAGCTTGCCCCCGGCGAGAGCGTCACGCAGGAATTGCCGCGCGGTCACGAATGCTTTATGCACGCGGCTGCATACCCCTGCAAGGACGGCAAGATCACCGATTTTACCTTTATTCATGGGGTTTACGGCAAGACGACCGATCCCATCACCTTGGAAAACGACTCCGACGAGCCGGCTCTTGCTTGCTTCTTTATCAAAAAGCGTCTGTACGAGGGCACGCACGCGCAGCACAACGTGTGCGAGGCACGCCGCTATATTGACGTGACCAACCCCGACGCCATTCGTGAATTTATCCGCAACACCTACGAGCCCTACTACGCCTACACCAAGCACCACTTAGCCGAGGGCGACGGCAAGATCGAGGCAATGTTTACCGACGAGCCCTCCTTTATGGGCTGCTACATCAACGCGGGCATCTATCCGTCAAGCGTGCACGACCAATACGACGACACGCTGCCGCTCTACCCCGTGGTCAGCTTTGGCCGCGACGTGGAAAACCAGTTCTCGGCACGCTACGGCTACCCCATCGAGTCTGTTCTGGTCTACCTGTTCCTTGGCGAGGGCGAGATTGCCAAAAAGGCGCGCTACGACTACTATCGCCTCTTGTCCGACCTTTACGAGCAGAGCTACTTTGCCCAGCTTTCCAACTGGTGCGCTTCTCACGGCCTGCCCTTCTCGGGGCACATCCTGCTTGAAGACGACATTCGCCACCACGTGGTGTTTGAGGGCAATTTCTTTGCACTTTTGCGCCACATGCACTTCCCCGGCATTGATATGCTGCATTCTATCCCCACCAAGGTATATAACGACGCCTTTACGCCCAAGCTGGTTTCCTCGATCGCGCACGCCTACGGACGCCCGCACGTCATGAGCGAGGTTTCGGCACACGCGCAGGGCGGCAAGGTCACGCCCATGCAAATGTACGCCTCCATGAGCCTGCAATACGCGCTTGGCGTAGACGTCTTTACCTCTTATTACAGTGAAAAGCAGGCAGAGCCGGCGCTTTACAAGCAGCTCAACGAGGCGCTTGGCAGAGCAGACGCGCTCATGCAGGGCAGACACCGCGCGGACGTTATGCTCTATTACCCCATTGAGACCATGCAGATGCATCACAAGGGCTCGGCTGTCTTTTACGGTGAGTATTGCGCCGAGGAAAACGCCTGCGCCGAGGGCTTGCGCAGCATTTTCTACTCTCTGCTCGATCATCAGATACTCTTTGACTTTACCGATTGCGACTATCTTGAAAAATGCCGCGTGGAAAACGGCTTCCTGGTCACACCGCAACACCAATACTACTCTGCGCTTGTGCTGCCGCCCATGGAGCTGACCGAACGCCTTGCCGCGATCCTGCAGAGATTTGCAGACCAAGGCTTGACCATTCTTGCCCCACAGCATGAGTTATTCCCCGCACTTTCCGCAGCAAAGTTCGCCACTTTGGCACAAAATGCGGCTGATTTGATCAACCTTATCCCCACCGACAATTTCTCCTGCCATGCCCTTACCCCCGTTTCGGGCGTGGTCTGCAGATTTGCAACGCGCATGGGCGGCGCAAGATTCCTCTTTGCCAACGCCGAGGAAAAGGAGCAGACCGTCGAGGTCATCCTGCGCGGCGCGCTCCGCGATCCCGTGCTCTACTCGCCTTTGCGTGATGCCGTCGAGCCTGCGGAATTTGAGCGCATTGACGAGCGCACCGTCCGCGCCAAGTTCACACTGGCACCGCTTGAGACGGTCATCGTGCTCGGAAAAGAGAATTTATAATGCATTGACAAAACAGTAGCGGGAGGAAACCCTCCCGCTACCATTTTACGCTGCAAAGCAGCCCGCCCTGCCGATTCGGGCTTGACAAACCGCTCGCTCCATGCTATAATCATAAAAAATACCATCTGCCACCGGGTAGAGAATGCTTTTTGCATTCGCAGGCGCATCGTTAGGTCTTTGAAGATGCGCTGCGAGTGCTTATTTTTTTGCGGAGGCTTTATGCAAAAACTGTTCAAATACTTCTCCATGGGCGAATGGCTCTTGTGGTCGGGCTCATGCCTTGCCATTCTCATTTTCTTTTTTCTGTTTGACGGCTCGGGCGTGCTGACGCTGATCGCGTCTCTTGTGGGCGTCACCTCGCTGATCTTTTGCGCCAAGGGCAACCCCGCAGGACAGGTGCTGATGATCCTGTTCTCGCTTTTGTACGGCTACATTTCGCTGACCTTTGCCTACTATGGCGAAATGATCACCTACCTTGGCATGACCGCGCCCATGGCACTCTTCTCGCTGATCTCCTGGCTGCGCCACCCTTACAAGGGGCAAAAAAGCCAGGTGCAGGTTGCCGCCACGCGCCCGCGCGATTGGCTGCTCGCGGTGCTTTTGACGCTGGGCGTGACCGCCGCCTTTTATTTTATTCTGCGCGCGCTGGGCACAGCCAACCTCATCCCAAGCACGCTTTCGGTTGCCACCAGCTTTCTTGCAGCCTATCTGACCTGGCGCAGAAGCCCGTATTTTGCCCTGATCTACGCCGCCAACGACGCGGTACTCCTGGTGCTGTGGACGCTTGCCTCGCTCTCGGATCCCGCCTATATCTCGGTCGTTGTCTGCTTTGCCGCATTCCTTGTCAATGACCTGTACGGCTTTATCTCATGGAGGCGGATGCAGAAAAGGCAGCGCGAGGGGGAAATATAGTTGCCGCAGGCGCTGGCGATCACTGATCGCCCCTACAGTGTAATTCTTTGAGGCTTTAGTATTCTAAAACTCCAACATACACAGTTGTAGGGGCGATCAGTGATCGCCAGCGCCTGCGGCAACTATTCATGAAAGATCTCAAGGACTGCATCCACGTGATACAGTCCTTGATTTATATCAATTTTACTGCTATTTCCGCAGCCCCATAGGGCCTCCTCTTTCCTTTGATCGCCGTGCTCAATCCCGTCCGCGAACCTCGCGTCCGTCGGGATACGTGATGCAGAACTCACCCGAATCGAAATCGGCGTAAACGGTTGTGCCATCGGAATAGGTGGTGCGACGCTTGCGCGTGGTCTGGTCCAGAATCTCGTGGCTGACCAGCTCGCACAGCGCGGTTTTTGCATGCAGCTCAAGACCGATCTTGGCGTAGGCAATATCCTCGGCATCAAAATCAGTACCCACGTACACCGTGCCGCCGCACAGAAGTCCCCAAAGGAAGGGCGAATCGGTGCAGGCAATGCCCCACGCGCCGCGACGGTGGATGCCGTCCCACGGCACGACCATGCAATCGTGGAACACCAGCGCGAACAAGGGAATCGGCACGCCCACGTTGACCTTATCGGGTGCGTCAAAGCTGGAGCAATGGAAGGGCGTATGATGGCAAAGCGCAAGCGAATCCACCACGCAGTCTATGCCCTCCTCGGAGGACGGAATGATGCCGCGCGAGGAAAGCATATCAAGGCAATGGCGTCTGTTTTGCGCGCAGCCCTCTCTTGTGACGCGGTGCGCGGGGTTGAAGCACTCGTCCAGCTCCACCACCGAGAATACGTCCAGATACGAGCCGTCGGGTTTGAGCCCCAGACGCTCAAATTTATCATAGTTGCGACGCACGTAATCGGGCGCGAGTGCCGAGCAAAGGAAGGTGTGCGCACCGCCGTACCAATAATCGCTCAGAAAATGGCTGCCGTCAAAATACTCTACCGCATTATCAATATCAAAACCGGGAGAATCATAATAATAATCGCGGTACTGGTCGTGAATGCCGTACAGATACCCCAGCTCATGGCAGGTATCGCGCAAGGCGCGCAAGCCCTCCTCGCCGCCCGATGCTTCGTGAATGGGGAACGGATCGGGATGCAGGTTGTCATAGCCGTGGTATCCCCAACCATCCAGGTGCAGGTATGCCTTTTCAAGCCCGTTTTCCTTGAGCTTGCGCAGCTTGTCTGCAGTCACCGAAAAGGGAATGCACCAATCGTTATTTTCGGGATGCTCGGCATCGTAATAATGCGTGCCTTCCTTAATATGTACAGCCGCGACCGTGTGCACCACGGGCGAGCCGACCAGATATTCCACCTTGGGGTTGCGTGCGATCTTTTCGCGCAGCGAAACAAGATGTCCGCGCTCTGCTCTGTACGCGCGGTAGATCTTGGCAATGGTATTGAAATCGCCCTCGGGGAAAAACGTATACACCATCTCGCGCATATAGGACATGGTGCCCAGCGAGGGAATGAAATAAGGCTGCACCTCCTCGCCCGCAAGCAAGTAACGCGCGTCGTACGGCGTGGCAAAAATGGCAGCATACCCGCAGCCGTCCTGCACCTGACCGAACAGCGGCATATAGCCGTCACGCTCGAAAATATAACCGTTGATGATCTTTATGGGATGTCCCGCGGGCACAAGCGTGCCCTGCATGCGAGGCAGCACGGTATAGCCGTGTCCCTCCTCTGCTTCAAATCTCATACGGGGCGGAAATTCAAGCGCGGCTACGTTGCCCGGTGCGTCACCCGTTACGGCAGCCTGCACGCGCAGCTGATCGGTATTCTGATCGATGCCGACAAAGGTATCCACCGAGAAGGGATATACGTTGCCCTGCGCGTCACGCAGATTGGTATACGTTGCCTGCACGCCCTCTATTCTGCCGCGTCGGCACGCACGGCTCTGGCACTCACCCGACAAAAAAGGCAGCTCGGCACCGTTTCCAAGGCGCAAACAGCCGCCGTTTGCCCACCTCCATACGACCTCGCTGCCAGTCACGTGCACCGCAAGTGCCGCAGCCTGCGGATCATATTCAATTCGTATTTTTTGTGCTTTGATCGGATATTGCATACGCACCCCCGTGGTTTTTTAAAATTTGAAACAGAAAGCGGCAACCTCCCCGAAACGTCTCGGTCTGCGGTGCCGCCTGCTGTCATAAATGGAGTGTTTTACCGTGTCCCGGGACAAGGACACCACAACATTTTCATTATAGCATAACTTTTTTCGTTTGTAAATAGGTTTTTGACAAATATTACAACTTTCTGCGCTTTCAACAAAACTTTCTTGTAAACTTTGTGCAGTCCGCATATTGCAAAACCGCAAAAAGTATGATACAATATAGTCACAGGAAAGGAAGGTACACGCCGATGAACAAATAAGCGTAGACCCCTTGCAAAGGCACCGAGCGAGAAAAAAGGTCCGGACAAAACCTACAGGTCAAAGACACCTATAGATCTCAGCCAATATGCATTAAGGCTGACAAACAAATTTTAAGTCCTTTGCAAAAGAGTCATTCAACCTTCGCCCTTCCAAGTATCCAGGGTCGCAACTAAATAAAGGTGTTCTCCTTAGAGAATGAGAAATTTTGTGAGTTTAGAGTGTGTGAGCGGATCACGAAGAAGAGGTAGATTAAGAAAGAGAGGATAAGAAAAGATGTTAGATACCAAGAACGACGAGAAGTGACCCTTGATTTCGGATTTACGCCCCGAGGTCAAGGGTCACTTCTCATTTTCAGGCATAGTTTCTCCCCGCAGGCAGCGGGGGGCTTTTTTATTGTCTTTTTTGCACAAAATCACGCCGATTTATTGACAGTATCTATATAATATGGTATAATACTCCCACAAGCCCCCCCTGTATCTGCAATTTCGAAAGGAGAACACGATGAAATATTGCAAACACATCAAAAAAATGCTTGTCATGCTGCTTTGCTTTTCCCTGCTGTCTGCTGCGTTCTCGGCGCTTGCCGTCAACGCATTCGACATTACGCCCGGAAGCGTCAGCATACAAAACGGCACAGGCACCAGAGGCCCGGTAGCGGTTTCCAAGACCTTTTCCTACCGCGTCATCGTCAACGGCTCGTTTGACGGTTTTGCCTTCTGCATGCCTACCTACAACAGAACCGACTCCGAGGCCACCATCTCCTTGTATAAATGGACGGGTGAATACTCAAGCACCGTTGCAGCCGAACCCATCGCAACCAAGCATTTCGCACCCCTGAAGGATAACGCCACCAACTGGGTCGAATTTGATGCCCAGCCCGCAGGCGAATATCTCTTCCACATTTCCAACCCCAAGGGTCAGGTTGGCGTATGGACCAGTGAAAACCCCACCGACTCCAAGGGATTTTTGTACTTAAACGGCACAGAACAAAGAGGTGAACCCGAATTGCAGATTCATTTTGAAAACGACAACATCCCCGAAGAACCCTTTGGCACCTGCAAAGCATCGGCTGCCGCACGCATTCCCAAGACACCCTACGCCTCCACCGGCGCAAAGGCCCCCAGCAATATCACCGTATCCATCGGTATGCAGTTGATCGTCAACGCACCCTTCAACGGCGTGGAATTTGACTTGGCAACCTATACCGCAACCGATATGGAAGCCGACATGTCGGTTTACAAGTGGGAAGGCACTTACGCAGACACCGTGGCTGTCGATCCCGTTGCGACCAATCGTCTGGTACTGATTGACAACTCCATGCAGGGCATTTCCTTTAAGTCGCTGCCCGCAGGCGAGTACCTCTTCTTAGTCCACAACGCAAGCAAGCCTCCGGCAATCTACACGTTCAATGACACCACCGGCTTTGAGGGTAACGTATACAAGGACGGCTTCCCTGCACTTGGCAAGGTGGCTTACCCCAACATGCAGGTCATCTTCTCGGAGGAAGCCCCCGGCAACGACTATTTCTCGCAGTGCGAAGCCCCCGGTGATTCCATTGACGGCAATCACGTCACCCCCCCCGAATACGTGCTGCCCGAGGACTCCTTGATCTACACCCACCCCGTTCAGCCCGACACCTGGGTATTTACCGACGGTCTGGGACGCGTTTCTCTGACATACGAGGACGTGGGCGCACCGCGCGATAACAAGACGCTTGCCATGTTCTACTGGACCTGGCACACCGGCGGTTTCCTTGCAGCCGAGCCCGTCAACGTACAGAAATACTCCGAGCTGTACCCCGAAGCTATGAGAGATTGGAACCATGAGGTCTGGAAGGGCACCTCCTCCTACTGGTGGAACGAATCCATCTACGGCTTCTACAGCGGCGAAGACCCCTGGGTACTGCGCAAGCAGGCAGAATTGCTTACCAACGCAGGCGTTGACGTCGTCTTTACCGATAACACCAACGGTGACCACACCTGGTATGCAGCCTACAACGCGCTGCTTAAGGAATGGGATGACGCCATGACCGACGGTCTGAATACCCCCAAGCTCTCCTTCATGCTCCCCTTCTGGGATAAGTCCTATACCAACATGCAGGTGTCCTCGATCTATCAGGACATTTACCGCACAAACAAGTACCCCAATCTGTGGTTCTACTACGAGGGTAAGCCCATGCTCATGGCAATCAAGGGCTCCTTCGATGCTTCCGCATCCCCCCTTGAAAAAGAGATTTCCAAGTTCTTCACCTTCCGTGCAGGCGAGCCCAGCTACGTAGCAAGCAACCCCGAGATCAAGTCCTGGGGCTGGCTTTCCATGTACCCGCAGGCAAAGCATTACGCATCTGCCAAGGATAAGGCAAACGACGTAGTCGAGCAGATCACGGTCGGTATCGCTATGAACCACAACTACCAGCTGCATGAGCTGGCTGCTATGTCCGGTGACTATATCGCAGGCAGATCCTACTCCTCCGAATATCCCGACAGATACGCCAAGGAAGGCGCAGAGGCTTCCAAGTGGGGCTACAACTTCGCAGAACAGTGGAACTACGCACTCCAGGTTGACCCGTCCGTCGTATTCGTCACCGGTTGGAATGAATTCCGCGTAGGCAGATACGAAACCTGGCCCGAGGGCAGCCCCGCAGCAGTTCCCAACGCATTCCCCGACCAGTATAACGACGAATTCTCCCGTGACATTGAGCCTACCAAGGGTGCGCTCAAGGATCACTACTATTATCAGCTCGTTAACTTTGTACGTCAGTACAAGGGCGCAAATCCCATTCCCACGCCCAGCGCAAAGACCACCATCGATATCACGGCAGGTCAGGAGCAGTGGAAGGCTGTTGAGCCTTACTTCGGCGCATACATCGGTAACACCGAGCACAGAGATCACGCAGGCTACGGCGATCTCAAGTATACCGAGACCTCCGGCAGAAACGATATCATCGGTGCGCAGGTTGCACGTGACGACGAGTACGTTTACTTCAACGTAGAGTGTGCAGACAACATCACCCCCTACACCGACAAGCTGTGGATGACGCTGTACCTTGACACCGACCAAGGCAATCAGGGTTGGGAAACCTTTGAGTACGTGATCAACAAGTCCGCTGCGTCCGCTGACACCGTGGTTCTTGAAAAGTTCTCCGGCAACGGCTATGAATCCACCAAGGTTGCGGATTGCTCCTACACCGTGGACGGCAGATACATGACCGTCAAGGTTGCAAAGAGCGATCTGGGTCTTAACGGTGACGACTACACCATCAACTTCTCCTGGACCGACAACGTACACGACGAAGGCGATTATGAGCAGTTCTCGGGCGATATCATGGACTTCTACATTTCCGGTGACGTAGCTCCCGGTGCGAGATTTAAGTACAGCTTTGTCAGCGGCAAGGCAGCAGCAGAGGAGGAATCCTCCTCCGATGAGCAGACCGAAACCGAATCCGTAGGGTCGAGTAATTCGACAGAGTCGAATATAGAATCGACCGCAGCCAACGAGCAAGAAACCGAGCCCGAAGCAAAGAAAGGCTGCAAGGCATTTGCAGCAGGTGCCGTCATGGCAATGGCAGCAGCTGCAGCAGTTGTGCTCGGCAAGCGCAAGGACGACTAAACAGTTCACATCTTCATGGGGATCTTTTAACCATAAGATCCCCATGTCTTTATCCCAATGCAAAAACGCAAAGGAGAGTATCTATGAAATTCCCCTGCTTCAAAAAAATCCTGTCACTCATTTTGGGCGTGCTGATCGCGCTGCCCATTTGCTCTGCGGTAACCTTCGGCGCATCTGCCGCAAAAGGCTACGATTACTGCGTGCAAAACGGTTCGGGCACACGCGAGCCTTGGCGCGTTGAGGGCAGCCTTTCCTACCGCGCCATCGTCAACGGGTCCTTTACCGCATTTTCCTTCGCCATGCCCACCTGGAACAATGCCGAATCCTACGCCGTGCTGTCCGTGTACAAGTGGCTGGGCAGCTACGAACAAACCTTGGCGGCAGAGCCCATTGCCTCCAAATCCTTCAATCCGCTGACCGATAACGGGCAGCACTGGGTGGAATTTGACTCCCAGCCCGCAGGCGAGTACCTCTTCCATATCTCCGAGGGCAGCTACGACGTGGGCGTATGGACCAACACCAATCCCAAGGATCCCAAGGGATTCTTATACGTAAACGGAAAAGAACAGAGAGGTGATCCCGAATTGCGCATCCGTTTAGAAGCCGCCACACATCCGCCCTTCGACGCCTGCGAGCCCTCGCAGGATCAGCTGATTAAGCAGGAGCTCTATCCGCAGGGCACGGGCGACGCTGTCTTTGACGTCAACGAAAGCCTTGGCATCCACCTCAACGCAGCAGCCCCCGTCAGCGGCATTGAAGCCAAGTTCGGCACCTATCACGTAACCGATCTCTCCATGACCGTGTCGGTCTATGCATGGAAGGGCAGCTATGCCGACACCGTTGCAGAAAAGCCCCTGACGCAGGCAAAAAACGTGTTGGCAGACAACCTCTACGCAGCCTTTGCCTTTGACAAGGTGCCCGCGGGTGAATACCTGTTTTTGTTCCATGAAATGACCAGCGCACCCGCTGCGTACGTTTACAGAGACGTGCAAAACACCAACGTATCCGTTTACGCAGACGGCATTCTTACAGACGAGCTGCGCATCTACCCCTGCGTGCGCATGCACTTTGCTGCTCCCGCAGAGAAATACTACCTCCCCGTACAGCCCGACACCGATCAGCCCGACGGCAAGCACACCGCTCCCGACGAGTACGTCATTCCCTCTGACAGCCTGATCTATACCCACCCCGTACAGCCCGACACATGGGTATTCACCGACGGACTTGGCAGAGTTTCGCTGACCAACGCAGAGGTGGGAGATCCCAAGGAGAACAAAACGCTTGCCATGTTCTACTGGACCTGGCACGTCAGCGGTAACTCGCGTCTGGATCCCGAAATACTGCAGGAGCTCTCCGCACAATACCCCGACCAAATGCAGGACTACAACGCGCCCATCTGGAACGAGCTTGGCTACAAGGCGTTTTTCTGGAACGAGCCCGTTTACGGCTTCTATCGCGGTGACGATGCATGGGTGCAGCGCAAGCAAGCCGAGCTGCTTGCCAACGCGGGCGTTGACGTTATCTTTACCGACAACACCAACGGCACAAACACATGGCGTCAGAGCTACACCTCGCTGATGAGCACCTGGTCGGATGCCATGCAGGATGGCGTTCTGACCCCCAAGGTATCCTTTATGTTCCCCTTTAACGATCAAAACCAGACCAATATTCAGACCCAGCTGATCTATCAGGACGTTTTCCGTCAGAACAAATGGCAGGAGCTTTGGTTCTACCTTGACGGCAAGCCCATGCTCATGGGTCTTGCGGACAGCTTCAACGCCTCCAAGTCCGCTGCGGAAAAAGAGATCAGCAAGTTCTTCACCTTCCGCGCAGGCGAGCCCGAATACGTCGTGCCCTCCACCAAGCTCTCCAGCTGGGGCTGGCTTTCCATGTATCCGCAGGCAAAGCATTACAAGAACAGACATGATCAAGACGCAGGCATCGTGGAGCAGATCACGGTAGGCGTGGCGCAAAACCACAACTACGAAAAGCACCTGCTCTCCGCCATGAACGGCGACAACATCTCGGGCAGATCCTACACCTCCGAGTACCCCGATCGCTACGTCAAGGAAGGCGCAGAGGCCTCCAAGTGGGGCTACAACTTCGCAGAGCAATGGAAGTATGCACTTGAGGTTGACCCGTCCGTCGTATTCGTCACCGGCTGGAACGAATGGACCGCCTCCCGCTTTGAAAACTGGATCCAAGGCTCGGACGCTATGGTCAACAACGCCTTCCCCGACCAGTTTAACGACGAATATTCCCGTGACATTGAGCCTACCAAGGGCGCGCTCAAGGATCACTACTACTATCAGCTCGTTAACTTTGTACGTCAGTACAAGGGTGCAAATCCCATTCCCACGCCCGGCACAAAGACCACCATTGATATCACGGCAGGTCAGGAGCAATGGAAGACGGTTGAGCCTTACTTCGGTGCATACATCGGCAACACCGAGCACAGAGACGCACAGGGCTACGGCTCGCTCAAATACACCGAGACCTCGGGCAGAAACGATATCATCGGTGCGCAGGTTGCACGTGACGACGAGTACGTTTACTTCAACGTAGAGTGCGCAGACAACATCACCCCCTACACCGACAAGCTGTGGATGACTTTGTACCTCGATACCGACCAAGGCAATCAGGGTTGGGAAACCTTTGAGTACGTGATCAACAAGTCCGCGGCTTCCGCTGATACGGTCGTGCTGGAGAAGTTCTCCGGCAACGGCTATGAGTCCACAAAGGTTGCGGATTGCTCCTACACCGTGGACGGCAGATACATGACCGTTAAGGTGGCAAAGAGCGATCTCGGACTTTCGGGTGACGACTACACCATCAACTTCTCCTGGACCGACAACGTACACGACGAAGGCGATTATGAGAAGTTCTCCGGCGATATCATGGACTTCTACATTTCCGCTGACGTAGCGCCCGGTGCGAGATTTAAGTACAGCTTTGTCAGCACGCAACAAAATGCGCAGGGCGAGCAGACCTCCTCCGAGCAGGAAACCGTCGCGCCCGACACTTCCGAGCAGGAAACCGAGCCCGAGGCAAGCAAGGGCTGCAAGGCATTCGCAGCAGCAGGTGCCGTCATGGCAATGGCAGCAGGTGCAGCAGTCGTGCTCAAAAAGAAGAAGGACTGATCAAGCAATGCCCGTAAGGGAAGCCGCAAACGCGGCTTCCCTTTTTTGTATGCTATCGCATTGACATCATGCTAAAAATATGATAAAATGATATCACAATCATAATAAGGAGATGCCCTTATGAGAAAGTTGATGATATTTCCGCTGCTCTTAGCACTTTGCTGCGGCACGCTTGCCGCTTGCCAAGACACACCAAGCGACACCAATACCACCGACACAAAGGAAACTACCGACATGACCGAAACACAAGAAATGACAACGCCCGAGCAGACCACCGAGATCGAACCGATCGACCCCGCCACGCTCTCGCTCACGACCTACACGCTGCCCCAAGACGTAGCGCACTTCAAGCAGCACGGCAGACTCATTCCCCTTGCCGACGGGCTTGCCTGCGACCACACGATGTCGGGCATCGAATTTGAGGGCGTCATGTACGGCGAGGTCAAGCTGACGCTTTCGGTTACGGCAGACACCTACTTCACCGTCTTTATTGACGGCGAGAGGGTGGAGAACAGATTTGCCGCCACCACAGATACAACCGAGCTGGTCATTGCAAGCTTTGACACCGCCGAGGTGCACAACGTGCGCATTGTCAAGCAGACCGAGCCGCAATTCTCGCTGTGCACGCTAAAATCCGTCACGCTGACGGGTGAGCTTGGCGACGCTCCTGCCCCCAAGCCGCTTTATATCGAATTTTTGGGAGACAGCATTACCTGCGGCTACGGCAATCTCGGGGATCACACTTCCCAAAATCCCGGCACCGCACTCTGGGAGGACGGCACGCAGGCATTTGCAGGCGCGACCGCACTTGCGCTGGATGCCGATTGCTCGATCATCAGCTGCAGCGGTATCGGTGCAAACAAGGGCTACCCGACCTTTGACATGCAGCAATACTACGAAAAGGCGTCCTATTACCGCGATCAGACAGCGGATCACGTATTTAGCAGAGTGCCTGACGTGGTCGTTATCAATCTGGGCACCAACGATGCCGGCATGGGTGCGACCGAGCAGGGCTTTCAGGACAGCGTCAGAAGCCTGATCACCCTGATCCGTACCGCCTACGGCAAAGACGTTCCCATCGTTTGGGTGCACAACATGATGGGCGAATGTCGCTTTGCATGGACGGAGACGGTGCTGGACGAGCTGGGCGGCAAGAGCGCAGGCATTTACGTGCTGCGCGCCTCCGCGAACCACGAGGGCGGCAACGGTCACCCCACGCTTGCACACCATGCGGCTGTGGCAAAAAGGCTGACCAAGGAAATCCAAAAGCTCTTGCAGGATGATTAACGCGCCTGCAAATGACAAATACTAAATCATTATAAGAAAGGAACTACAATTATGGCAATTTTACACGTAACAAAGGATAATTTCGAAGAGCTGCTCAACGCTGACAAGCCCGTTCTGCTGGACTTTTATGCAGAATGGTGCGGTCCCTGCCGCATGATCGCGCCCACCATCGAGGAGATCGCAAACGAGAGAGACGACGTCATCGTCGGCAAGATCAACGTTGACGAGGAGGGCGAGCTGGCGCAGGCTTACGGCGTGATGTCCATTCCCACGCTGATCGTGCTCAAGGACGGCAAGGTGGCAAACCAGGCAACCGGTGCACGCCCCAAGGCAGGTATTCTGGCGCTGCTTTGATCTATGGAACACATCTACGACGTACTCATCCTCGGTGGCGGCCCTGCGGGCTACTCTGCCGCGCTTTACACCGCGCGCGCAGGGCTTGACACGCTGGTGATTGAAAAGATCTGCCCCGGCGGACAGATGGCAACCACCGATATCATTGACAATTACCCCGGCTTTGACGCAGGAATTGACGGCATTGAGCTGGGCATGAAGATGGCAGCGGGCGCAGAGCGTTTCGGTGCAAAAAGCGCGTATGCGGAAATCACCGAGGTTGATCTCGCCCCTGCAGTCAAGCGCATCGTCACCACCGACGGCGTCTATCTCGGCAAGACCGTCATCATTGCCACGGGTGCTTCCCCCCGTCCCTTGGGGCTGGAGGGCGAGCAGGCCTTGATCGGCAGGGGCGTACATTACTGCGCACACTGCGACGGCAGATTTTACAAGGGCAAGACCGTCATGGTCGTGGGCGGCGGCAACAGTGCCGCGTCCGATGCGCTCTACCTCTCGGGACTTGCAGAAAAGGTTCTCGTGGTGCACCGCAGAGATACGCTTCGCGCCACCAAGATCTACCACGCGCCCTTGATGCGTGCCGAAAACGTGGAATTTTATTGGAATTCCAAGATCTCGGAGCTGCTTGCGGACAATCGCATAACCGCTGTCAAGGTCGCAAGCGTAGCAGACGGCACCGAGCAAGAGGTTAAGATCGACGGCTTGTTCGTCAGCATTGGCAGACAGCCTGCAACCGAACTGTTTGCAGGACAGATTGCGCTTGACGCGCACGGCTACATCGTTGCGGACGAGAGCACCAAGACAAGTCTTGACGGCGTTTTTGCCGCAGGCGACGTGCGCACCAAGGAGCTGCGCCAAGTCGTGACCGCTGCCGCAGACGGCGCGGTTGCCGCGCATATGGCAGAGACCTATCTTGCCATGCAGGAATAAAAACAAAAAGAACAGCCCGATCGGGCTGACAAATTAGCGGTGAAAATATGTGAAGCAGAAGTCTTTAGTGGGCTTCTGCTTTTGCTATGGAGATATTACGCACAGAAACCGATTGTATTCGCGCACTCCCCCCTGCGCTTGGAACAAGCCTGCGCCAGCCTCCCCCCCTCCCGGAGGGGGGCTATATCGGTGGCATGCTCATTCGTTTTCAAGTTAACCGCTGAAATATCGGTTTTCACACAGATTTCGGTTAATCAAGTTACCGTTGTCAGTTGCGTTTCGGTTTAGAAAAGCGAGATGCTACCATCAAAGCCCCCTCCGGGAGGGGGGAAGGCTGGCGCAGGCTTGTTCCAAGCGCAGGGGGGAGAGTGCGAATAGAATGGGTTTATGACAAAAATGCGGCAACAAAATTTGCTACATTGCATAAAAAAGCAGGAATCTGCTCAAATTTGAACAAATTCCTGCTATTTTCCCGCTTATTCCGCAGCCCCATGGGGGTGCCTTTTTAATCTTTGCTCATTCGCACTTGCGCGTATGCGAGAGCAGCCACATGTACAGCTCGTCACCCTCGTAGGCAACGTTCCACGCGTCGTGCCCGACACCGTACAAGATGCAAAGCTGCGCATGCCCGCCGTTTCTGTTGACGGATTTGACCATCTGCACGCTGTCCATGACCGGCACGACCTCGTCACAATCGCCGTGGTAGGCAAGCACGGGCACGTTTTTCAGCGCGCCGCCCAGCCAATAAATACCGCTGCCGCAAATGGGCGCGATGGCTGCAAAGCGTTCGGGGGCAGCCATTGCCAGCATCCAAGTACCCGTGCCGCCCATGGAAAGACCCGTCAGGTAGACTCTGTCGCGGTCAACCGGCAGTTGCACGCAAATGTCGTCCAAAAATGCCAACAAAGACTCGGTGTAGCAGCCCCAATACTTGTTGTCGGGGCATTGCGGCGCGACAAAGATAAAGGGATATTCTGCACCCTTTTCGCGCACGTGCTTCATGTAACCGTGACGGCACGCGACCTCAAGATCCTCACCGCGCTCCCCCGCACCGTGCAAAAAGAACACAAGCGGATACGTTTGGTTTTCGTCATAATCCTTTGGCAAATTCACTACGTAATTGAAATTATAATAGACGTCACTTTCCCATTTGTGCTTGGTGTACATATTAACCTCCATGAATTTATTAGTCGCCAGCCTCGACCCAAATCGGCGAGGTCCAGCCAAATCTGCCGTCGGCAAGCTCGACGCGCAAATAAAAGTAATCGGTCGCGTTTTCCTGTCTGTAGTCCAAAATCAGCTCGGACGCCGCCGCGAGTGCCACGTAATTGCGGCAATTTTTCACCAAGGTCACGCGCTTAACCGGTACGTCCGCCTTGACGCGATAGAAAATATGCAAATCTCGGCTCTCGGGACGCGTGATCTCCTCGCCCATATAGTGACCGTTGATTCTGAAATCAATCTCCATTCTGCCGCGCATCGCGCCTGTGCTCTCGCCCATCATGTATGCAAACGTGCGCTTGGCTTTGAGCGCCTCAAAAATGGCTGCGGGGGTGTTCTCTTTTGCCCAAACGCCTGTCACACCGGGATATTTTTCGGGATAAGGCAGCGCAGGATCAACGCGGCCATTCATGCCGCTGTGGTCATCCGAGCCGCCGATGACGCCCATTTTTGCGCCACGACGCAAGGCATCCTGCCAAAAACCGCCCTCGCAGCAGGCGTAAGTCGCGCCCGCGGGGTTGCCCATGTATTCCGCTGCATCGCCGCGCGAGATCACCTCGATAAAGGGGGTGTGCAGCTCTGTGGGCAACGCCAAAAAATCGGCGTTTGAAGTAAAGGAATAGGTATCATGCGGGCAGGTGATAACGTCCTCGCGCCCAAGCAGCGCGACAAGCTCTTCTGCGGTGATCTCTCCGTCGCGCACACCGCGCACCATCTTTGCATCCGCGTCACGAAAATACAGCACCAAATTGTTATAAAAGGGGTAGGAATCGCGCTCGTAGCCAAACAGCGTGGAAAATCTGCCCGGCTCGCAGTATTCAGCCGCCTTTTGCTTGATCACATCCCATTTTGACGGGCTTCCCTCCCAAAGTGCGGGCTTTCCCACGCCGCCGTGGTCGTGATCGGTCAGCACCGCGAAATCCAAACCCGCAAGGTCACGGATATTGCGAAAATAGGTGTCAACGTCGGGTCTGCCGTCAGACAGATTGGTGTGTCCGTGCATCTCGCCCACAAGCGGTATCAGCTCGGGTGCGGGCGGATCAAGACTGCGCCACGCCGCCTGCAGATCCGCGCCCGTCGCATCCGCCTTGCAATACACCGCATTAGTAAACGCCGCCGAACGGTTGGGCGTGTCATACCGCTTGGCTATATATTTGTCGGGGTGGTTCATGAGGCACCTCCTTGCAAAATTTTTTCAAAATACTCCCTCAACCGCTCCGTGTCGCCGTCGAACACGTAGCCCTGCATGCCAAGCGCGCGGGCGGCTTGCACGTTCTCGGCTTTGTCGTCCACGAATACGCACGCGGTGGGATCAAGCGAAAATTTCTCACAAATATGGGCAAAAATTGCCGCATCGGGCTTTGTCAAGCCGCAGACCGCCGAGAAAACGCAGCCGTCCACCAAGGAAAGGATGGGAATCTCATGCGCGTGAGCGGCAAAATAGGTCGAAATATTGGAAAGCAGGTAAACGGGCACGCCATAGGTGGCTTTGAGGTGCAAGATCAGCTCGCGCATGCCCTCGATCTCGGGGATATTGTAGATCCAATTATAATAGATCTGCTCCACCGCACCGTGCAAGTGCGCAGGCACGCGGGATTGGATGCCCGCAACGACCTCTGCGTCCGTGATCGTGCCCGCGTCCAACCGATCCCAATACTTACGGTCAAACGCAATATGCGCCAGCAACGCAGCCTCCACGGGGTCGTCCACGTATTTTGCGACCATATACGACGGCTCAAAGCGCACAAGCACCTGCCCGAAATCAAAAATCACGTATTTCAAAGCTTCACCGCCTTTCTTTGCATATCAAATCCTCATAAAAGCTGCTCTGATAGCCATTTTCACACAAATCGGCAAAAGTGGAACGGAGCTTTTGCTCAAACTCCGGCTGATACATGTAGTAATCCTCATAAAAATACTGTTCGTGAATCATCACTTTGATACAGTCGCGCTGACGCATACGCGCCAGTTGTTGCAAAATTTCCTCCGCGGAAAAACAATTCAAGACAATATCAATAGATGCAAAGGAAATTTTTTCGATCCCCAGAATTTCTCCGTTGCGGATCCGCTCCGCATCTCTTTCCATGATGCCGTATGATGTGCGCGGCTTTTGGTCTGTGCCGAACAGTCCCAGCAGCCCCTTGACCCCGTTATCCTCCATTGCCCGTAAGCCGTCCTTTGTCGTAAGGCAGCAATGCACGGTCGTCGTGCTTGCCAATGCCTCGGGTGCGGCAAAGCGAACGATCTGCTCATGCACGCGTTTGCAATCCTCATACACCTCATCATAGCCCGAAAATTCATAAGGATTGACGTTTTCTCGCTGCGAGTGAAAGGAAAGCTTGAGCCAATCCGCATTTTCTGCCCATTCTTTGCAATAAGCGGCACTCATCAGAGAAAGATCGAAATCCTTCATTCGATAAAACAAATTGAGCTGAACCTTCAAGCCAAACTCTTCATGAAGACGCCGATACATGGCAAGATACGGATGATCAAAAATGCTCCCGTAACGGTTTTCGGTTATCTCCTTCAGAAAACGGATGTTATCATCTACGGTAAAACAATAATGCTTGATAAGATCACCGCCCTTCTTCTTTTATTATAGCAAAGAAATCGAAATATTTCAAGCAATTTCAATAGAAAACCCGAGGGGATTGCCTCGGGGTTCACAAACTGCAACGTTAAGCAGCAAGGGTGGGGGGAAGATAGAGTGAGCAAGAGTTAGAACCAAGCACAATATAGCAAGTATATTGTAGAAGGTTTATTATGGTAAAAACCCCCGCGGGGGTTAGCGTAGAGCAAACGATTAAGTATCGTTTGCTCAAGCGGTGGAGCCCAAAGCAGGAGTATTGCAAAGCGAGTGTACCGAGCTGCTGCAATACGACATGCGACGGCGAGTGGCAAGGGTGGGGGTGTATTAAGGGGATTTAAGCAAGAACATAGGAGTTCTTTCCCCTAATAAATCCGGCTTATCATAATAATATTCCCCCTGCGGGGACGGGCAGGGGGATGTCACGAAGTGACAGGGGGTTGGGGCGGGGGGCGCGGGATGGAGGTTCGCGGGATGGAGCGCAAAAGGTAGCAAAAACCGTCTCCCTTGAACCATGTGACAATATTTTGGAGGTGACGCTCCATCATCACGCCGAAGGCGTGTATATCATCAATGCGAAGCATTGCATATCATCAACACGAAGTGTTGTATATTATCAAGCCGCAGGTAAGATACACGCTGACGCGTGATGAGATGCAAAGCCTGCGGATTGGGCGAAAAACAACTTTCCGTTTGCGCGAAGCGCAACATCATTGATGCGAAGCATCACATCATTGCGAAGCACATCGTTTGCGACATGTCGCAACATCGTTCATTTGTGTCCGTATAAATGAGTAATGATGTTTTCGCTGCGCTCAAAATGATGTTGACCTTCGGTCAAACGGTGTTGTGTCCTGCGGACACAAATGAAAAAGTCCATCGCATTTGCGATGTACTTTTTGGCTCCCCCTACTGGACTTGAACCAGTGACACCCTGATTAACAGTCAGGTGCTCTACCGACTGAGCTAAGGAGGAATACGTCTCCGTGCTCCATATTTGGAGCGGGAGTATTTTATTTAGCGGTACAACTGATCAGGAAGCACCGTTGTTTTAGATCTTGTATAAATGCAAACAGCCGACCAAGGGGTCAGCCGTTTGCTTGTGTCAGCAATGAGTTATCTTCCCGGTCCGTCGCCAGACAAGTATTGTCACCTCAGCAGAGCTTAACTTCCGTGTTCGGAATGGGTACGGGTGGACCCTCTGCGATAGAATCACTGACTTTGTGTCGGCACTGAGCTATTTTCCCGGTCCGTCGCCAGACAAGTATTTTCGCCTCAGCAGAGCTTAACTTCCGTGTTCGGAATGGGTACGGGTGGACCCTCTGCGATAGAAGCACCGACTAATGGTGCACCTCCGGGGACTCGAACCCCGGACCCACTGATTAAGAGTCAGTTGCTCTACCAGCTGAGCTAGAGGTGCATGTAAGTCCTCAGGTGGGTGGTTTTTTTCCTTTGTCTTACCCTTGACAAGCTCGAATAAGGTTTGAGTTAGAAAATGAAACTCAAGTAATACTGTAAACTTGAACCATAGGAGGTTCAAGCCCTCGGTCTATTAGTATCAGTCGACTGAATACATTACTGTACTTACATCTCTGACCTATCAAACTTGTAGTCTGCAAGTGACCTTACC
>JAZOVZ010000088.1:0-9286 GCA_045658965.1 Eubacteriales bacterium | reverse complement strand
AACACCCTTAACTGGTTTATCGGACTTGCCTTTAAAAAGAATCCCCACAGCAAGGTTGCCTTTGCCACAAGAACCTATATTTCCAGCTTTGTTGGACAATTTTTCGACAACTTCATCTTTTCGGTGATTGTTTTCGTGTTCTTTGCCCCCATCTTTTGGGACGGCTTTTGCTGGACGGTGCTTCAATGTGCAACCTGTGCGCTCACCGGCGCAATTGCCGAGGTTATTATGCAAATTATCTTCTCACCCATCGGTTACCGTATAACCGAAAAATGGCGCAAAGAAAACGTTGGCAAAGAATATTTTGAATTTATCGCGAGGGACAATAAGATATGAAAATTCTTATAACAGGCACAGCAAGAGGCATTGGCAAAGCTATCGCCTTGATATTTCTTGAAAAAGGCCACCGAGTTTTCGGTATTGACCGAAATGAAAGCGATATAAACAACGAGAATTACACCCACTATCTTTGTGATATAAGAGACGTTGCAGCACTGCCACAGCTTGAAGTTGATATACTTATCAACAATGCAGGAACACAAAATGAGCAGGATATAGACATCAATCTTAAAGCCCTCATTAACCTTTCGGAAAAATACGGCACCCACAGCAACATCAAATCGGTGCTTAATATCGGTTCGGCAAGCGGACACACCGGTGCTGAATTCCCCGAATATTGCGCCAGCAAGGGTGGTGTTATGGCTTATACCAAAAACCTTGCAATGCGTATCGCTGAATTTGGTGCTACCTGCAACAGCCTTGACCCCGGCGGCGTGCTGACCCCCTTGAACCAATGCGTGATCGACGATCCCGACCTTTGGGCGCAGATCATGGACGAGACGCCCTTGAAAAAATGGGCAACCCCCGAGGAGATTGCCGAGTGGGCGTATTTTCTGACCGTGACCAACACCTTCTGCACGGGACAGAGCATTTTGGTGGACGGCGGCGAGTCGATCAATTACCATTTCGTCTGGAAAGATTAAGAAAAAGCCGATGATTTGCTCATCGGCTTTTTTATGTTTTTTATACTTGCACAATCTCTTGGTTTTCTGCGTGCTTTTTGCCGCTGATCATGGTATGTCTGACCTTTTCGGACTGCGCACCCACAAGATCCTCAAGCTCCGCGGCAGTCATGGCAGGATCGTAGGTCTGATACCTTACCGTGATCACGTCGCCCGAATCAATATAACTCTTGTGCTTGTTCTTGCGCGCGCGCTCAAAGCTGATTACCGCGCATGCATTGGGGAACAGAATATCGTGCATTTCCTTGCCTGCCACAAAGCATTTGCGCTTGACCGTGAGCGGAACCTGCACGGTCTGGGGCTTTTTGCCCTCGGTGATCTGATGCATCTTGGATTCGATGACCGTATCGGTAAAGTCCTCCACGCCCGAAATCTCCACTACCAGGATGGCTGCCGTGGTGGCAATGATCAAGGGCAGCACGTTGTAAAAGCCGCACAGCGCCTCAATCGCAAATACGCAAGCCGTAATGGGAATGCGCGAGGTTGCACCGAGAAACGCGGTAATGCCCAGAATGACCATTAAAACGTAATGCTCCTCGCCGATCAAGCCCAGGGCTTCCAATCCTCTGAAGCCAAGCGAACCGAAGATAGCACCGAATGCCAGCGTGGGCAGGAACACACCGCCCGTCACACCCGAGGTGTTGGCGATCATCATAAAGATCATGCGCACCGCAAAGATCAAAAACAGCATATACCACGTATTCTTTTGCTGCAGCAGCGAGTCGACAAGGCTGTGTCCGCTGCCCAGACCCTCCGCAAGCCCAAATCCTGCCAGCGCGACAACGGCAAACAGCACGGGAAAGGCGATCTTGATCGAAACCTTACCAAGGATCTTGCGCATCAGCTTGTCGATCAAGTGATAGCAATGCGTAAACAGAATTGACCACACGCCGCACATGATGCCGATCAACAAAGGAGCATACAACAAGCGGGGCGAAAGTGCGGGGATCTCGTAATAATGAAACAGACTTGCCGAACCTATGCCAACGTGCGCCAGCAGCTGAACGGTGATCTGTGCTGTGACCACGGACACCGAAGCAAAGGTCAGAAGCATAGGGGAGAAACGCTTGTGCAGCTCTTCCATAGAAAAGATGATGGCAGTTACGGGAGAACCGGTTGCGATCGAGAAGCCCGCGGCAGCACCGCCCGTCATGGCGTAGCGTCTCCAAGCCGTGTGCTTTTTCCAACCGAGGCAACGTACCACGCCCTCACCGATTGCCGTACCCATCTGCACGCAAGGGCCTTCCGTGCCTAACGGTACGCCGCCAAAGTAAGTCAGCAGCGCGGAAAAGGGCAGAACCAACACGCCCGCAAGCCACTTAAAGCTGACCATGCCGCGAATTGCCGCCACCGAGGTGGGAATACCGCCGCCTCTGCAGCTGCGCGAATAGGAAAGAATAAAGCTTGCCGCAAGTCCGATGAGTGCTGCGCCCAGCACCAGCAAGGGCAGCCACAAGGGCTTTTGCCGCACAGCACCGTAAATGCTTACGGAATGATGTATGACCCATTCCGCCGCCAGCTTAAAGGCTGTGACGATGATTGCCGAAATAAAGCCCGTCGTCATGCCAAAGTAAAGGCAGGGAAAAAGCAGATTTTTAATATGTATGGTAAATCGGTTTTCCATAATTTTCTCCGAGTTTTTTCATAATGCCGACATTATAGCACACTCCCGGAGATTTTTCAATACGTTTTGACAAAAAGAAAATGCCGACGAGGCACAAATCTCGTCGGCACTCGTCTGTATTCGGTACGTTTTGCATGCGAAAATCATTGACAAATCGGCATGGGATTTGCTATAATAAACGAAAGTGAACGTAAAGGAGAACGCGCATGAAGGTCACCGAGGTGGTTGCGGCATTGATATGGCAGAAAGATAGATTCATGATCTGCAGGCGTCCCGCACATAAGGCAAGAGGCTTGCTTTGGGAGTTTGTGGGCGGCAAGGTCGAAGAGGGGGAGACCAAGCAGCAGGCTCTGGTGCGCGAATGCCGCGAGGAGATTGCGGTCACGCTGGACGTGGGCGAGGTGTTCATGGACGTCACGCACACCTATCCCGACCTGACCGTACATCTGACGCTGTTCAACGCTACCATTGCAAAGGGGCAGCCGCAGATGCTTGAGCACGTGGACATCCGTTGGATCACCCCGCGCGAGATCCCCGACTACGATTTTTGCCCCGCAGACGTGGAAATTCTCAAGGAGATCATCAAAAGACATGAGTAACGAAAAGGTATATAACATGGCGTTTGCCAAGGTCTATCCCTTGCTGATCGCCAAAGCGGAGAAAAAGGGAAGAGACCGCACCGAGGTGCTGGAAGTGACCGCATGGCTGACGGGGTACACCCAAGCGCAGATTGAGGCGGCTCTTGCCACCGATCTGACCTATGGCGATTTCTTCCGCCAAGCCCCCGCGCTCAACCCAAGTCGCACCTTGATTACGGGCACGGTTTGCGGCGTGCGCGTGGAGCAGGTCGAAGAACCCTTGATGCGCGAGATACGCTATTTAGATAAGCTGGTGGACGAGCTTGCCAAGGGCAAGCCCATGGATAAGATTTTGAGAAATTGATATGCGCAACCACTATGTAAAGGAGACGGCACTATGAAAAATTACACACGCATGCTTGCATTGCTGCTGCTTGCCTTGACGCTTGCAGCCTGCACACCCGAAACGCCCTCGGAGGCTGACACCACCGAAGCACCCACAACCGAGCAAATCACAACAGAGCAGCCCACCGAAGCACCTACAGAGGAGGAAACAACCGTGGAATACGTTTACAAGACCGTACAAAACCCCATCCATAACGGCGGCGGTGACCCTTGGGTCACGCAGCTTGACGGCGCGTATTACTATTGCTTCTCGGCAGGCAACGGCGTGTGCGTTGGAAAATATGACTCGATCACAGAGCTCAGAGCCAACGGCAAGCGCGTGTACGTCGCGCCCCAGGGCACGATGTATTCCGCGGAATACTGGGCACCCGAGCTGCACTATATCAACGGCGAGTGGTATATTTACGTGGCAGCCGACGACGGAAACAACTACAACCACCGCATGTACGTGCTCAAGGGCACGTCGCAAGACCCCACCCAGCCCTTTGAAATGGTCGGGCAGATCACCGATCCCACCAATAAATGGGCGATCGACGGTACTGTGCTGCAGCTTGACGGAGAGCTTTACTTCATCTGGTCGGGCTGGGAGGGCGACGTCAACGTGGCGCAGAACCTCTACATTGCGCACATGAGCGACCCCTGTACCATCGATTCCGAGCGCGTGCTGTTGTCCGTACCAGAGTATAACTGGGAAATGCACGGAGAGCCCTACGTCAACGAAGGCCCTGCCGTGCTGCAGCATGACGGAAAGACCTTTCTTGCGTATTCCGCGTCCGGCAGCTGGACGGATTACTATTGCCTTGGCATGCTGACCCTGACGGGCGACGACCCCATGGACGCAGATTCCTGGGAAAAGGCGACCAAGCCGCAATTCCGCTACGTGCCCCACGTCGCCTACGGCCCCGGTCATAATTCCTTCTGTACCGCCCCCGACGGCAGCGTTTGGATGATCTATCACGCCAACCTCGTGTCCGGCACGGGCTGGCAGGGAAGATCGGTCTGGATCGCCCCCGTCACCTTTGATGAGGACGGCGACCCCGATCTGGGCAGACCCCAAGCAGAGGTGCAGTTCCCGTTTGTAAAGTAGGGCGGGGGCTTGCTCCATGAAGCCTCCCTCCCGAGGGGGACGGTTGCACGCTCAAAAGCCGTCCCCTTAGGGGAAGGAAGGGGACCCCGTAGCGTAGGCGTACGGGGAGGAAGGGGCGGACTTTTAAGATAGGACCAGCATTGTTCTTACAGCTCGCATGCAATATTGACAAAATATGCCATACTAAAAACACATGAGGAGCAAGCCATGTCACTGCCTTATAACAAGAAAAATAAGCCTTTTGCCCGATATATGCGCAATCATATTCATGCTACAAGGCAAGAGAATCATTTGTGGTATGATTTTTTAAGTAAATATCCCGTGAAATTTCGCAGGCAAACTATGATCGATAACTTTATTGCGGATTTTTATTGCCACAAAGCAAAATTGGTTATCGAATTGGACGGTAGCCAACACGAAACCGATCAGGGAATGCAAAAGGATGAATTGAGAACCGAAATTTTAGAAGATTATGGGCTACGAGTGATAAGAATTCCTAATCGGTGTATTGATAATGAGTTTTGCATAGTTTGTGATTACATAGACCAAACCGTTAAAACTATATTGGGAGATGCGTAATGCATCTCCTTTTTAGTAGTTATAAAAAATAATGCTGTTCTTGACCCAACAGTTAGCCCCTTCAGTCGCTGCGCGACAGCTTCCCCTTAGGGGACGCCTTGCCCCTTCAGTCGCTGCGCGACAGCTTCCCCTGAGGGGAAGCCCCCCCATATGCAAAAGGGTGCGCGAATATGCAAATTTTATGCAAATTCTTGTCGTGATTGTGAACAAAAATTTCTTTTATGTTTGTGCAAATAGCCGAAATTCTGAAAATCAGTTGACAAATGCGTGAAGTCGTAGTACAATAAGCATGTAAATAGATGGCAAAACATTTGAAAGAATGTGACGCAAAACTATAGGGGCCTCAAATTAAGCCAGCCAGTTGCATTTTCGGGTGTAACTGAGTCTGGGTTTTTTTTTATTTTTTGAGGAAGGAGGGAGCCGATGAACATAGAGCAAGAAGTACAACAGGTCATCGATAGCGGCATCACGCCCATCGAAATGATCTATCAGCCCGTACATATGTTTGACGGTCAGAGCACCGTGCAGCGCACCGTGCTTGCTATCAACAGCTTGGACGTGGGCAGATTGGAATTTGACCAGTACCGCTTCGTAGCGGCAAGATGTAAGCAGGGCGAGAGAATGGTGCGCTGCCACGTCACAAAGCTGCTGCGTGCCATCAGCAAGGCTGTGGATGAAAACACGCTTGGCAAAGTCGTCTGCTTCACCATCCCGGTATACGCAAGAACTTTGCGTGACGGCGTTTTGCCTGAAATTCTGTACGAGGGCTTTACCAATTTCCCCAAGGCGCAGCCCTCCAGAGTTTGCGTAGAAATTTCCGCCGATATCCTGTATGAGGATATCGACTGGTTAGCCGAAGCGGTGAACAAGCTGCGCGAGATCGGCGTAAAGGTAGCCATCAGCGAGGTCGGTGACGCCTACTGTCCCGTCTTCCGCCTGGCAGGCGTTAAATTTGAGTACGCCTTCCTTGACCCGCACGCGATCAAGCTTGCAAGCACCGAGCAGGCAGATGAAACAGTCAAGTGGCTGGTGGAATATTTGCACGCCCGCGGCACGCGCGTGTTCGCCCCCAACTTAGAAGGGGAGCGCGAGCGCGCTACCATGCTTGCCATGGGCTGTGACGGATATACCGAGCCCGTAGCACAAGCAGAGGAGGTGGTGTGATATGAAACGCAACTCCGCGCTGCGTGACAGCGTACTGCGCAGAACCGCAACAGAGATCCGAGGCTATAACCGCACCATGAAGGTGCTGGCAGCGTTGCTTGGCATGCTGACCGTGGTAACCTCGCTATTGTTCGTGGTTGCTGCACTGTATACTGAGTCGGGCAGCTTTACCGTCACCATTGACAAGGTCGAAATGACCAAATACGCGCTGTCCCTTTCCGAAAGTCCGGATATGTCCAAGATGACCTCCAACCTCAATGCCGAGATCAATGAAAACATCACCAACATTGCAGAGGAGAGCATTCCCGCAAACGTCGATATGATCGACGGCGTGCATAACGGAAAGAACTACATAGCTTATACCTTTTATCTGCAAAACAGAGGCGAATACGAATTCCCCGTGGAATACTCGGTCAACATGACCAACATCACAAGCGGCTTGGATGAAGCAATCCGACTCAAGCTGTACGTCAACGGAGAGCCCACCGTATACGCCAAGACCAGAAGCGACGGCACCGGTCCCGAAAAGGGAGCAGTCGAATTCTATTCCTCCAACGTCATGGCGAAGGGAAGAATTGACAAGCTTGTACCCGGCGAGGTCGTCAAGTTCACGGTCGTTTTGTGGATCGAGGGCAACGACCCCGATTGCCTTGACCCGCTCATCGGCGGACAGATCAAGGCGGAAATGAACATCAATGCCGTGCATTAAGCCCCCCTCTTCGAGGTGGGTTAGCGCAGATAAAACGATTGAGTATCGTTTTGTCAAGCGGTGGAGCCCAAAGCGCGAGAATTGCAAGGTGAGTGTATCGAACTGCAGCAATTCGACACGCGACGGCGAGTGGGCAAGACCGCACCGAGGTGAGTCGGCACCCCTTCATAAACAACCGACATAAACACATTTTTAGATTAATTTTTCACGCAAAAGTGAGATTTTAATACAATAAGTCTAAAATAATTTTTGAAAAGGAGAAAAATTATGAAACTTTCAAGAAGACTTATCCCCGCATTTGCCATGCTCCTGGTTTCTGCTGTTTTGATGTCCACAGCATCCTTCGCATGGTTCTCCATGAACTCTGAAGTTACCGCTAACGGTATGCAGGTTACCGCAACCGCTGAGTCCTCGCTTGTAATTAAAGCTAATGCAGGCGATTTCTCTAATGTAGCTACATATACTGGTGCTGCTTTCGGAGCGCTGACGCCTGTTACTTCGTATGATGGTCTGCACTTTGGTGCACTGAACAATGTTGACGTTTTGAAGTCCGGTAGTGCCAATGCTAACTGGGGCGTTAAAGGTCAAGATGGTAATTTTACTCAAGGCTTTGTTTCTGACAACTTAACGCTTGTTACTATTAACGAAAGCAATTATGCTACTAATGGTTATGTAGCTGTTACCAAGTACACCATTAAGAACATGGGCTATGATGCAGACGTTTATGTGAAGGGTCTTACTGTTACAAAGAATAGTGCTGACGCGGCATTGGATGGCGATCTGCTTAAGGCTATTAGAGTGTCTGTTCAGATTCTGACTACTGATGAGACTCCTACGCAGGTTGGCGCATACATTTACAATCCTAATGATGGTTCACTCGTTACTGGTGAGGGTGCTGGTAAGTACACCCCTGCTCAGGGAGACACTCCCGCAAAGTGGGAACTTAGTAAAACTGAGCCTACCTATGGTGGTTCTCACACCGCTGGCTATTCTGTTGACAGCAATAGATTTGCTACTTTGACTGCAAACACTGATTATACTGTTCTTGTTTATGTTTGGATCGAAGGTCAGGATACGATGTGCACCAGTGAAAACGTTGATGTAAGCAAGTTCGACGTTGAGATCAAGTTTGCTGCTGCAACTCCTCTCGAAGAAGATGCTGACTAATTAACTAACAAACTCCTTAAAAAGACATCGGAGCGCCACTCCTAAAAGGCACTCGCGAGACCTACCCGCCGCACCCCCGTGCGGCGGATAGGTCAAAGCATTTTTTATACCCAAAGCAAAATAACCGCTTTTTTTCACGTCTTACCATACGTATACCCAAATTGCGCCCTAAAAGCCGTCCCCCCGGGGGAAGGAAGGGGACCCCGTAGCGTAGGCGTACGGGGAGGAAGGGGAAATTTCGTTACCACACGGACACCCTTTCACGTCTTAACTCAAACCGTATATCCATCTCGGGACTACACCAAAGTCCTCTTTAATTTAACGCGCACGCGCGCGTATATATATAAAACACTTAACTTCGAATGCAACGCCCACGGGCGATGATATATAAAAGCCTGCCTCCGAGAGGGAACAAACAAAATAGACGCACCCCAAAAAGCCGTCCCCCAAAAAAAGCCGTCCCCACAGGGGAAGGAAGGGGACCCCGTAGCGTAGGCGTACGGGGAGGAAGGGGCACGCGCATAAAAGTTGGATAAGCAAACATTATATCGGATTTCGCAGATGAAAAAATATTACTGACCCTAATTCATCACGATACCCCTTCCTCCCGTAACGCTACGCTACGGGACCCCACCTGTCTCGCTGCGGCTCGGCCACACTCGCGTTCTGCCATGCCACCGGCATGTCATTCATTACGCTCGTGCCGCTTCGCTACCCAGAGGGGACGGCTTGGGAATTAGCCGCCCTTCAAAGGCTTCCCCTTAGGGGACGCCTTCATAGAACCCGCCCGCTCTACGAACCCGCAGCGGGGAGGCTAAATTCGATCATCCCGCCCTCGGGCGATGACATATAAAAGCCTCCCTCCGAGAGGGAACAAACAAAATAGACGCACCCCAAAAAGCCGTCCCCCCGGGGGAAGGTGGGATCCCACAAGCGTAGCGCAGTGGGAGG
>JAZOVZ010000087.1:0-9424 GCA_045658965.1 Eubacteriales bacterium | reverse complement strand
TTTTTGATGGATTTTGGTGAGATTTTGCGAAGCAAGATACCAATCTTGCGAGTAAAAGCACGCCGAAAGACGCATAAATGCATCGCCCTCGGGCAATTCGGTTCGATTCCCGTACGGCTAAACTTTCGCATTCCCCTTCAGCCGCTGTGCGGCAGCTTCCCCCCGGGGGACGCCTTGACAGCGCGTATCCGCGTCCTTTGCTTGTCAATTGCGGTTGAGGTGGATGAGGTGCATCATGCGGACGTTCCTTCACCCAAACGGACATTCTCTTGCAAAACTAATCAAATTCACAGACAAAATAGTACAAGAAAAGGGCTAAGTCAATGACTCAGCCCCTAATTTCGATTTACCGCTAATTTTGCAGACGCTCTCGAATGCGTTTTGTTTCGCATTCGGGACAGCCGTTTTGCATGTGATATTAAATTTCAAACCCCGCGTATTTGAGCACCAGCTCCGAGAAAATGGAGTTTGCCCAGGCAAACCAGGAGCGGCTGAAGGTATACTCATCGTTGGCGTCAATGCTTTCGTGCATAAAGTAAGTGCCGGCGTGAGAGTGTGCCATCATGTCAAGCACCTCTTCGATCTCTGCCTGATCGTTCGAGGTCAAGCCCTGCAAGGCAAGCGAGATGGGCCATACGCAGCCGTGATCGGTATGCGGAGAGCCGATGCCGTGCAGTTTACTGCCCGAGAAGTAATAGGGGTTATCCTCGGAGAGGATGAAGCGGCGGGTGTTTTGGTAGATGGGATCATCGGCAGAGCAGTAGCCAAGATAGGGGGCGGAGAGCAGGGAAGGCACGTTTGCGTCATCCATGAGGTTGTAATTGCCAATGCCGTCGGTTTCGTAGGCGTAGATCTTGCCGTACTTGGGGTGCTCCACAATGCCGAACTGCGCAATACCGGCGTCGATCTCGGCAGCCAGAGCTTCTGCGCGCTGCGCCATTTGCTCGTCACCGTAGATCTCGCGCGCGATTTCGGCAAGATAGCCCAGCACAACGACTGCGTACATCTGCGAGGGGATGAGGTAGTGATAGGTGCAGGCATCGTCCGAGGGGCGGAAGCCCGACCAGGTCATGCCGGTATATCCCACGGGCGAGCCGTGACCGCCGTGTGTCAGGGTATCGGTGGGCTTGGGAGGATCGGGGCGTTCAAAGGTATAGGGGGACTTTTCTGCGTGGTTCTGCTCGGTTTTCCAAAGATCGAGAATGATCTCGAACATATGCTTGCAGTCCGCATCAAGGTGACCGATGCGACCGGTCTTTTTCCAGAACTTATAGGCAATGAAAATCACGGAGCACAGCGAGTCCACCTCGTATTTGCGCTCCCAGACCCAAGGAGAGCGGAAGGTCAGGTCCTCCTTGTGACCGCGGTCATTGTCGCATTCGTTGAATGCGTTTGCGTAAGGATCCTTGGGCACGTAGATCGAGTAACGCTTGATCATTTTTTCAATAATGTCGGCAAGCTCCTCGTTTTTTGCCGCCACGGGGAGATAGTGATGCACCTGTGCGGCGGAATCACGCAGCCACATAGCGTGAATGTCACCGGTGATGACAAAGGCGGAGCCGTCGTCCAGCAGCTTGGTGGTGGTTTCTAAGGTGTTGGGATAGCACTTGGTAAAGAGCAGCGCGAGGTCATCGCGCCCCATCTCGTAAAGCTTTTGGCACACGGTGTCGATCTGATCACGCAAAATGTGTGAAAATTGATTCATACAGCAAGTTTCCTTCCGTTTCTTGGAATTTGTTTTTGATCCTTCACAGTATAGCATAAATATCCGTGAAATGCAAGGCGGTTTGCGCGAATTTCTCACCTGTGCGCGCAAATCGGAAAAAAACACATGATCTTGCCAAAATATCCACAAAAAATTGATGAAATTTTCAAAAAATACATCTTGGCAAAAAGAGAATTTTATAGTATAATGTAAGATGGTTTTATATGCCCGAACGTTTTGATACTGAATAAGGAGTATTTGTTGTGAAAACTAAGCTTACGGATCTGCAGGAATACGTCAACGAGATTGCGACTGCATACGCCTATAGAGACGCTTACAGATACATCAGCAAGGACGATAAGATCGTCAGAAAGACATATAAAAAATTTGCGAGCGATATTTTCGCCGTGGCTTCCTGGTTAGTCAATAGAGGGTGGGAGAGACGGCATATCGCCATTATCGGCTCGACCAGCTACGAGTGGGTAGTAACCTTTTTGGGTATTGCCTGCAGCGGCAACGTGGTCGTGCCCATTGATAAGATGCTGACTGCGGACGAAATGCTGGGGCTTCTCTGCATGGGTGACGTGGACGTGGTATTTTTGTCGGGCGAGTTTGCACCTATGACGGCGGCAATCGAGCGCGCGGATAACGGTGTTTGCGATATTATCAATTTTGCAAGCGCGAGATATACCGAGATCCTTGCCACAGAGCACGTAGCCCTGCCCAAGATCGATCCCGACGCTATGTCGGAGATCCTGTTTACCTCGGGCACAACGGGCGTCAGCAAGGGCGTTATGCTCAGCCAGCGCAATATCGTAAACAATATTTGCGATATTTACAGAATGAATTACGGCAAGGGACTCAAGTACCCCGTGGTACTGTCGGTGCTGCCCATTCACCATACCTTTGAGCTGACGGTAGATAACCTTGGCGTGCTGTATTGCGGTGCTGCCGTGTGCATCAACGACAAGCTGGAAAACATTGTTGCAAACTTGAAACGCTTTAAGCCCGACGTCATTTTGGTGGTGCCCGCCATTGCCGAGGTCTTCTATAAAAAGGTCAAGGAGGGAATCTCCGTCGGTGCTGCCAAGCGCAAGGTCTGGTTTGCAAAAAAGGTGAATAAGATCCTGACCTATCTGGGCATTGACGCCAGAAGAACGCTGTACAAGAGCCTGCTTAAAAAGTTCGGCGGCAAGCTGCGTCGCGTGATCGTAGGCGGTGCGGCGCTGCGTAATGAGATCGCAGAGACCTTTGAGGAGTTTGGCGTGAGCATGTTCCAGGGCTACGGCATGACCGAATGCGCACCGCTGATCTCGGCAAACTATCCCGGCATTAACCGCTTTGGCTCGGTCGGCAGACCCGTTTCCTATATGGACGTTAAGGTGGAAAACGGCGAGATCATGGTCAAGGGTGACGGCGTCATGCTCGGCTATTACAAGAACGAGCAGGCAACGCGCGAGGCGTTTTCCGCTGACGGTTGGCTGTATACGGGCGATTTGGGTCACTTTGATAAGGACGGATATCTGTACATTACGGGCAGATCCAAGAACCTGATCATTTTAGACAACGGAAAGAACATTTACCCCGAGGAGATCGAGGCGTATCTCGGTATGATCCCGGGCGTCAAGGACGTTATGGTATACGAGAGCAAGGGCAAGCTTTGTGCTGCTCTTCAGCCCACGGATATCAATAACAGCCACGTGATCAAGGAGATCAAGCACGGCATCAAGCAGTATAATAACGATGCTGCTCCGTATAAGCGTATCGTGGCGTACGATTTTATTGCAAGAGATTTTCCCAAGACCACCTCGCTGAAGATCAAGCGTAAGGAAACGCTTGCCATGATCAAGGAAACGGTTTGCAAAAAGACGGTGGAGCACATCGATCCCACCACGCCCGAGCAGATCAAGATCATAGCAGCGTTTGAAAAGATCTTGGGCTGCAAGAATATGGGCATCCGCGACGATTTCTTTGATAACGGCGGCGACAGCCTTGCCGCTCTGGAGGTCGGTGCGCTGATCGGTATTCCCGCGCAGATGATCTATGACAATCCCACCGCGGAGATGCTTGAGCAGGTGCTGCTTAACGAAAAGGATAAGGAATCCGAAGAGGAGAACCGTATCGACATCAACGAGCTGATCCGCCACAATTCCAATCTGACGTATACGCAGGATATCAAGTACGTACTGCTGACGGGTGCGACCGGATATCTTGGCTCGCATATTCTGCGTGAGCTGTTGCGCCGCAAGATGCACGTTATCTGCCTTGTGCGCGACGAGGAAAAGCTCAAGGACGTTTTGAAATACTATTTCCCCGGGGAGCACGAATACTTTACCTATAAGGTCAAGATCGGTGATATCTCGCAGCCCATGCTGGGTCTGGAGGAGAAGTCGTACCTGCATCTGGCAGAGAAGGTGGATATGGTCATTCATACCGCCGCAAACGTCAATCACGCGGGCAACTACGAGGACTTTGAGCGCACCAACGTGCAGGGTACGCAGAACGTGATCGATTTCTGCTTCAAAGCGGGCGCGATCTTGCAGCATACCTCCACGGCAAGCGTGCACGGCTCGGGTACGGTTGCGCAGCGCAACCCCAATGCTACCTTTGACGAATTCAGCCTGGATATCGGACAGGAGCATGCGCAAAACGTGTATATCCACTCCAAGTACTTGGCTGAGGAGCGCGTGCTCATAGCAAGAGAGCAGGGGCTGCAGGCTAACATTTTCCGTATCGGTAATCTGACCTGGCGTATGAAGGACGGTAAGTTCCAGAAGAACGCCAAGGATAACGGCTTTATCGGTCGTTATAAGGGACTGATGAAGGTCAGAATGTACAGCAAGGAGATCGCAGACTATCCCATTGACTTTACGCCCGTGGACGAGTGCGCGGACGCATACGTGCGCCTGTCACTGCACGACCGCGTCAACAATATCTACAACCTGTACAATCCCCATATCTTTACCATTGATACGCTGTCCAGAAAGCTGTTCCGCAGCATCAAGAAAGTATCGGACGATATCTTTGAAAAATCGCTCAAGGAATTTATCTCGGACCGTGAGGTCGCGGTGCTTTCCTTCTATCACGCCATTGCGTCCTCCTCGGCAAACGTACCGATCAGCAACGAGTTTACCGTTGAGGAGCTCAAAAAGCTGGACTTCAAGTGGTCCAAGATCACGCTGCATTATTTGAACTATATCAATAAACTGTAATAAGGATTGAACGATATGAGAATAGGCATTGACATTGGCTCGACCACCATCAAGTGTGTCGTGCTGGATGAAGAGGGTAATCTTCTCCATAAGAGCTATGAGCGTCATTTCGCCATGATCAAGGAGAAGACCCAAGAAGTCATCAAGGGTTTGATCGAAAAATTCAATATCACCGAGCCGGTGGTTTGTGCCGTTTCCGGCTCTGCGGGCATGGGACTTGCCGAGCGTGCGGGCGTGCCCTTCGTGCAGGAGGTCTATGCCACCAAGGTTGCCATCAGCCATCGCTTGCCCGATACCGACGTGGTCATCGAGCTGGGCGGTGAGGATGCAAAGATCTTGTTCCTCAAGGGTAACCTGGAGGTGCGTATGAACGGTACCTGTGCCGGCGGCACGGGTGCGTTTGCCGACCAGATGGCGACCCTGATGCAGATCGACACGGGCGAGATGAACGAGCTTGCCAAGAAGTATGAGAAGATCTACTCCATCGCGTCGCGCTGCGGCGTGTTTGCCAAGACCGATATTCAGCCCCTGCTCAACCAGGGCGCAAGAAAAGAGGACATTTCGGCAAGTATTTTCTACGCTATCGTCAACCAGACCATCACGGGTCTTGCGCAGGGACACCCCATCGAGGGCAACGTGGTATACTTAGGCGGTCCTTTGACCTTCCTTTCCGAGTTGCGTAAGGCTTTTGACAAGACCTTGCATTGCACGGGTACCTGTCCCGAGGATTCCTTGGTGTTCGTAGCCCTTGGTGCTGCGTATTACGCAGAGGAAAAGGTGGATCTTGCCAAGGCGTACGAGATTATCGGTGAGAAGGCGGATTCGCTGACCGATTCCGCGCTCAAGCCGCTGTTTGCAAACAGGGAAGAGTATGACGCGTTTATGGCGCGTCATGCCAAAAACAGCGTGCCTCGCCGCGAGGGTGAAGCGTACGAGGGAGACGCATACCTTGGTATCGACTCGGGCTCGACCACGCTCAAGGTGGTGCTGACCGATGCCGAGGGCTCGATCATCTTTTCCAAGTACCAGTCCAATCAGGGTAAGCCCATCGACGTGGTTAAGAATACGCTGATCGAGATGTATGAGAAGTATCCGGGGGTGAAAATCGTATCGAGTGCCGTCACCGGCTACGGTGAGGACATGATGCGTGCCGCGCTCGGCATTGACGTGGGCGTGGTGGAAACCGTGGCGCACTTTACCGCGGCAAAATACTTTATGCCCGACGTGGAGTTTATCATTGACATCGGCGGTCAGGATATGAAGTGCTTCAAGATCCGCGGCGGTGCGATCGATAATATTTTCCTCAACGAGGCATGCTCCTCGGGCTGCGGCTCTTTCTTGCAGACCTTTGCAAACGCCATGGGATATCCCATTGACGAATTTGCAAACCTCGGATTGTTCGGGCAGAAGCCCGTTGACCTCGGCTCGCGCTGCACCGTGTTTATGAACAGCTCGGTCAAGCAGGCGCAAAAGGAAGGCGTGAGCGTGGAGAATATCTCGGCAGGCCTTTCCATCAGCGTAGTTAAGAATGCCATTTATAAGGTTATTCGCGTGCACTCTGCGGACGAGCTTGGCAAAAAGATCGTGGTGCAGGGCGGTACCTTCTTAAATAACGCCGTGCTGCGTGCCTTTGAGCAGGAGATCGGCGTAGAGGTCATCAGACCCGACATTGCGGGCATGATGGGTGCGTTTGGCGCGGCTCTGTACGCAAAGCAGACGCACAAGGGCGAGGGCGTTTCCGGTATTCTGTCTTACGAGGACATGAAGACCTTTACCTACAATATTAAAAGCGTGACCTGCAACGGCTGTAACAACCGCTGCCAGCTTACGGTCAACGATTTCGGCGGCGGCAGAAGATTTATCGGCGGCAACCGATGCGAAAAGCCCGTGACCAACAAGGCGCAGGATGACAGCCTCAATCTGTACGAATACAAGCTTGCAAAGCTGGCGGCACTCCCCGAGGGCGAGGGCACGCGCGGCACGATTGGCTTGCCTATGGCGCTGAACATGTACGAAATGTACCCGTTCTGGAATACGCTTTTCAGAGAGCTGGGCTTTACGGTCAAGATGAGCGGCTTTTCCAACCGCAAGCTGTACCTCAAGGGGCAGAGCACCATTCCGTCGGACACCGTGTGTTTCCCCGCAAAGATGGTGCACGGACATATCCAGCAGCTCATCGAGATGGGCGTGGACGCCATCTTCTATCCCTGCATGACCTATAACTTCAACGAGGGCAAGGCAAAGAACTGCTTTAACTGCGCGGTCATTGCGGGTTATCCCGAGGTGATCGAGGCAAATACGCTCAATTTCGGTAAGGTCAAGTATATCAACGAATACGTAGGACCTCACGAGCGCGCAAAATTCCCCGCAAGATTTGCAAAGACCTTGCAAAAGCACTTTGCGGACATTGACGCTGCTACTGTCAAGAAGGCGGCACGCAAGGCTTACGATGCATACGACGCCTACATGGCAGACGTGCGCGCGCAGGGCGCAAAGATCGTGGCAGAGGCAAGAGCCGAGGGCAAGCGGATCATCGTGCTTGCGGGCAGACCCTACCATGCCGATCCCGAGATCAACCACGGCATTCATAAGCTGATCTGCGGACTTGGCTTTGCCGTTGTGTCCGAGGACGCCGTGGCTGCTTTGGCACCCGATTTCAAGGTCAATCTGCTCAGCCAGTGGACCTACCACCAAAGACTGTTCTCCGCGGCAAAGTACGTCACCGCGCAGGACGATATGTATATTGTGCACTTGGTGTCGTTCGGCTGCGGACTTGACGCGCTGACCACCGACGAGGTGCGCGCGATACTCGAGCACGCAGGACAGCTTTACACGCAGATCAAGATCGACGAGGTCACCAACCTCGGTGCGATCAAGATCCGCTTGCGCAGCCTGATTGCTGCGATCGATCAGCAGAAGGGAGGGGAAGTGTGATGAAGGAAAACGGACATTACCGCGAGCGCGTCAAGTTTACGCGCAAGATGAAAAAGGAATACACCATTCTGACCCCCAGCATGGCACCCATCCACTTCAAGATCCTGCGCCCCATTCTGCAGCGTGAAGGGTATAAGATCGACATTATGGAAAACGACGGTCCCGAGGTGTTGCAGCTTGCGCAGAAGTATCTGCACAACGATATGTGCTATCCCTCCATGCTGACCACAGGTCAGATGCTGGCGACCATGAAGAGCGGAAAGTACGACCCCAATAAGGTGGCAATGATCATCACCCAGTCGGGCGGCGGCTGCCGTGACAGCAACTACATCAACCTCATGCGCAAGGCGTTTGAAAAGGCGGGTTACCCCCACGTGCCCTTTATTTCGGCAAACGTGTGGCTCATGGAGCTCAATCCGGGCGGTCTGCTCAGCCCGTTCGGACTACTCATGGCGGTTGCGGGCTTGATCTATGGCGACATGGTTATGATCCTGTCCAATCAGGTGCGCCCCTATGAGGTCAATCAGGGCGAGACCGACGCTATGGTAGATAAGTGGGCAACCAAGCTGGGTCAAGGCTTTGCCAAGGGCAAGGGCTGGATGCCGGGTGCGATCAAGAAGAACCTCAAGGCGATCGCGGACGATTTTGCATCCATCGAGATCAAAAAGACCCCCAAGGTCAAGGTCGCGGTCATCGGCGAGTTGTACCTCAAGTACTCCGCGCCCGGTAATAACCACCTTGAAGAGTTCCTTGCCGAGCAGGATTGCGAGGTCTACGTGCCCAGTATCCTCGGCTTTGGTATCTACAAGACCAACGGCGCGCTGGAGGATCTGCGTCTGTATGGTGGCAAGCCGCTCAAGCGTCTGATCTTGGAGGTTGCCATGAAGTATATGTTCTGGATGGAGGATATCCTGATCTCCGCCATCGAGAAAAATCCCAATTTCGTGCCCCCCGAGCGCGTCAACGACCTCAAAAAGAGAGCCGAGGGCGTTATCAACGTGGGCAACAGCATGGGCGAGGGCTGGTATCTCGCGGCAGAGATGTTAGAGTTTGCGGATCACGGCTATGAGAATATCGTGATCGTGCAGCCGTTCGGTTGTCTGCCTTGCCACGTTGCGGCAAAGGGCATGATCAACAAGGTGCGCCGCATTGACGAGAGATTGAACGTCGTGGATATCGAGTACGACCCCGGCGCCACCCGCGTCAACCAGGAAAACCGCATCAAGCTCATGCTTGTCGTGGCGAAGGAAAAATTGCAATAAAATTAATACCGTAGGGCGGGGGCTTGCTCCCGCCGCCCGATAACAGAAAAACCGCTCGAAAGAGCGGTTTTTCGTTTTATTTGTATTTTACTGAAGGAGGGCATCTTCCTTCGCGCCCTCGCAGATCCTTCGCGGCGCATCCCCTGCCTGTCATTCTCGAGCGAAGCGAAGAATCTTGGCAGGGGATGCTTGCTCGAGGATGACACCTTCGGTGTCGCGAGGGCTTTGGCGGCGCCCTCGCCGCCCTGCCCGGCGCCCAAATAACTTATATAAAAATCCCGACCGAAGTCGGATCGTAGCCATGTCGTTCT